>JAGLWR010000060.1 GCA_023133315.1 Methanomicrobia archaeon
GATATTGAGTCATATGCGGGAACGGATTGTGATTCCCGATCCTAGTGAGATCACAATTGTGAACAGAAAAAAGCCTACAGTTCCTCCAGAAGAATTTCTCCCATTCAGAGCAGATAAAACTGGCGTCCCACCAATGCCCGCTTTCGGTGAAGGATATAAAACATTGTATTCACTCAACCCGCACAGCGAGGATGGAAGAATAGATTGGGATCCCGATGTGTTTGAAAAGCTCTATGAACGTATCCTAGGAAAAATAAGGAACAATATGGACGACATATGTAAATATGAAACGTATTATGTAGATGATGCTGATATACTCATTATTGCATATGGGAGTGAGTGCAGATCCGCGTTTGATGCTGTAATAGAAGCAAGAAAAAAAGGATATAAAGTGGGATTACTGAAGTTAATTACTATATGGCCAGTTCCCGAAAAGATCGTTGAGAGCCTCTCAAAAAAAGTAGAAAAGATCATTGTGATGGAAATAAATGTAGGAAAGTATTTCTTTGAAATAGAACGTATTGGAAAGAAAAACTGCGAAGTTGTACCATTGACAAAGAATAGAGGAACAATTCATACGACAGAAGAAGTTTTGAACAAAATAGAGGAGGAATTAAAATGAAAGTTAATCCTCTCAGAAAATATCTTAGAGAATGGGGGCTACCGCACTTTTTCTGTCCTGGATGCGGATGTGGACAGATACTAAGCTTATTTTTACGTGCAGCAGATGAAATGAAGCTTGACATGGATAAACTAGTTGCCATAGGTGGTGTTGGATGTACCGCACGAATCCCTGTTTACATTAAAGCAGAGGCACTTCATGGAGTCCATGGAAGGACACTAGCATGGGCAACGGGAATAAAACTTTACAATCCAGATCTGAATGTTGTGATATTTGCAGGAGATGGCGATATTGCTGCAATAGGGGGAAATCATCTCATCCATGCCGCACGAAGGAATTTAGATGTTAATATCATAGTGAATAACAATATGAATTATGCTATGACAGGAGGTCAGGTAGCACCCACGACTCCTCTTTGTCTTTACACTACTACAACACCCAGAGGAAATATGGAACGAATATTTGATCTCTGTAAATTAGCTGAAACTGCGGGAGCTACCTTTGTGAGCAGATGGACTACCAACCATCCCCGACAAATTGTGAAGACCATCAAAGATGGTATGGATCATAGGGGATTAACATTTATAGAGATTGTGTCACAGTGTCCTACACACTTTGGAAGGTATGCATTGGGATCTCCCAGAGCAGAAGATACCCTGAAGTGGATAAAGGAGAGAACAGTTACAAAGAAAAAAGCAGAGGAAATGAGTGAGAAAGAATTAGAAGGTAAAATTGTTGTGGGTGACTTTGTAAAGAAAAATCTTCCCACTTTAGAAGATAACTATGTAGAACTTGAAAAAAAAGCACGAGGAGGAAAGTGATATGTCTGAGAAAACGGTGATACGATTTTGTGGATTTGGTGGACAGGGTATCATTCTCTCATCTGTGGTGTTCGGTACTGCAGCTGTGGAGTATGGTAATAAATACGGCGTACAAACACAATCTTACGGCTCCGAGGCACGGGGGGGAGAGTGTGAATCTGAGCTTATACTATCGAATGAACAGATAAATTCACCCATAGCTGACAAAGCTGATATCCTAGTAGCCATGTCGCAACAGGCGTACAATAAGTATATCGATACGTTGAAGATTGGGGGGCTGCTGATCATCGACCCCGATATGGTCACCACATTAAATGAAAGGAAGGATGTTGACTTAACCAAAGTACCTGCTACAAAAACTGCGTTTGAAAAAATAAAAAGTAAAATAACTGCAAATATGATAATGTTAGGATTTTTACAGAATTTTACTGGACTGATATCTGAAGAAAGTCTTAAACACGTTATCCAAGACCTGGTCTCTGAGAAATTTTTAGAAGTTGACTTAAAAGCTGTGGATGAAGGAATTAAAATTTCTAAGAACATTAAAAGGTAGATGCCATGAACCCCTACGAATTTGAAGCTAAAAAGATTTTTAAAAAATATGGGGTACCTGTGCTTAACGGAATCGTGATCACGAAGGATACGGATCTTGATAGTACACTTTCCATGGTAACCTTTCCCATTGCCTTAAAATCGCAAGTATTGACCGGAGGAAGGGGTCTGGCAGGCGGAATAAAATTCGCAGAGACCAAGGAAGAAGCTGTAGCTAAAATTCAGGAGCTTTTTGCTCTGAAAATAAAAAAACACCCAGTTGAAATGATCCTAATTGAAAAAAAGACCAATATCAAAAAGGAGGTCTATCTAAGTATTACCATAGACAAAGAGAAAAACTGTCCTGTACTCATAGCTTGTCCAGAAGGGGGTGTAGATATCGAACATATTGCTGAGAAAAGTCCAGAAAAGATTTTGAAAATGGAAATAGACATCTTTAGAGGATTAACTGGATATGAACTAAGACAAATAGCAAAAAAACTTGATATGGGTCGTAATTTATTTGATATATGCAAAAAAATGTACACCTTATTCATGGAATGCGATGCTAATCTTGTGGAGATAAACCCTCTTGTCATTACGGATGAAGCCTTGTTAGCTGTAGATGCAAAGATGATAATCGATGATAAAGCGTCATACAGACAAAAAATTTTTCTAGAAATAGAAAGAAAAGAAGATCAAATACAAAAAATGATAAAAAAATATGGATTATCAACGTATGTAGAGTTGGATGGAGATATAGGTCTCATATCAGATGGAGCAGGAACAGGAATGTTAACATTAGATCTTATTAATGACTATGGCGGTAAAGCTGCAAATTTTTCTGAATTGGGTGGTATTACAAATGCCGAAACCATGAAAAATGCCATGAAAGTAGTATCATTGAACTCAAATGTGAAGGTGTTGCTGATAAGCATGATTGGAGGATTAAACAGGATGGATGAGATGGCAGAAGGTATAGTCGCCTTCTTCGAAGAACATGATCCAATACCTGTGGTAATACGAATGTGTGGAACACTTGAAGATGTAGGGAAAAAAATGCTGCAGGAAAATGAATTTGAAACTTGTGATAATCTATATGAAGCTGTACAAAAAGCTGTAGAACTATCAAAGAGGTGTTGATCATGGCAGTTTTTATAGATAAGAAGACGAAGGTTCTTGTGCAAGGAATAACAGGGAGAACAGGATCCTTTCAGACAAAGATAATGAAGGATTACGGAACAAAGATCGTAGCAGGTGTAACACCTGGTAAGGGCGGACAGGAGATATATGGTATCCCCATATACGACTTTATCGAGGAAGTAATAACAGAGCACGATGTTAACGCTACTATAAGTTTTGTACCTGCAAAATTTGCATTAGACGCTGCTTATGAAGCCATAGATGCTGGAATACAGTTTATGGTAATTACAGCTGAAGGAATACCCAATATAGATGTTCTTAAAATGATACAATATGGTTGTGCAAAAAATACGAGAATACTGGGCCCTGATACACCTGGTCTCATATCTCCCGGAAAATGTAAAATGGGAGTGCATCCAAACAGATTTTTTAAAGAAGGAAATGTTGGTGTGGTTTCTAAAAGCGGTGCACTGTCATATGAGGTATGTAAATCCATGGTAGAGAAATCTGTTGGACAGTCCACTGTTGTTGGTATTGGTGGAGGCCCACTGTGGGGAACATCTCAAACAGATGTGTTGAAATTATTTCAGGGTGATAAGGAAACAAAAGCGATTGTTTTGTTGGGTGAAATTGGTGGAACAATGGAAGAAAAAACTGCACAGTATATTAGAGAGTACATAAACAAACCAGTAGTTTCACTTATAGTGGGACGATCTGCTCCCCGAGGGAAGAGAATGGGCCATGCCGGGGCTATTATTGAAGGAAAAGCAGGAACAGCAGAAAGCAAAATAGAAACATTGAGAAAATGTGGATCTCTAATAGCAAAGACTCCTCAGGATATACCTAAATTATTGATGGATGTATTATAGGAGGAATAAAAATGACTAAAATTTATATAGATAAAGAAGTGTGTAAAGGATGTAGATTATGCATACATCTTTGTCCTAAAGAAGTATATGAAATGTCAAACCAAAGAAACAAAAAAGGATACATCTTTCCCGAAGCCAAACATCCAGAAAAATGTATTCTATGTAAAAATTGTGAGATAAACTGCCCAGATCTTGCAATATATGTTGAAGAAGACTAATTAAAGAAATGTGAAGAAATATAATTTTTTATAGAAATTGGTAAGATTTATAATGATATTTTACTTAATAATACTAAAAAATCTATAAAATGGACATTTAAGAAGAATTATAATACCTTCAAATTTTGTTATTTCTATTATCAAACATTTGTATAATCTACTAATTTTATGAAAAAAAAAATCAAAAAGGAGGTAAAAAGGTGAATAGGATATAAAACAAATTCTGATTATAATAATATTATAAACTTTATATTTTTATTCCCATATATAATAGGATTCAAATTCGATTTAAATAGAGTAGTATTGAAATTATAAAAGACCGGATTTATGTTAACCTTTTAGATAAAAATATATCTTTAGGATCGCTTTCTATATTAAACAAGTAAATATTTTATTATTAAAAGCTTAAAAACACAGTATATTGCATGTATAGTTACTGTAGAATTGATAAGAAAGTTTTAACATGTTAATTGTAGGTAAATCGCAGAGTATTTAAATAAAGTCTGATAGCGCTCTATAAATTGTGCGCTTTCCACTCCTCTTCTAACATACTCATTTGATACACATTATAATATCGATTGCCCATTTTGCGAACATCACGTAAAAGACCTTCTTTCACCCTCAGAAGAAAACGTAAAGTGGCTTACTGTGGATTCAATAGGTGAAATTCTTATATATATACAAAAAATTTCAAGAGCCCCCCAAGAATTTCTAAAACACCTTGCCGAACGCAAAGAACTAACTTATATCTCTCTCTGGAAGCTAATTAAGAGTATGGTCTATGATTTGTACCTTTATATAATGCCTCATACTTTTGAATTTTCTTATCCTCCCGATCCTTTCTTTGGAACTGTGCCATTAAAATTCTATCAGACACCCAAAGAACTGGAAGAAAAACTGGAAAAGTTCTATAAAGGGTCTCATAGTTTTTATAATCGCCAAAGACTTATAGATAAACCTTTAGAGAAGTTTAAAGATATAAAAAGTGGAACACATATAGAACTATCAGAAAAACATTTTAAGAAAGGCATCGTAGACACTGCCGTGTTAGATCTTAAGAAGATCAAAGATATCCCGAAGGAGGAAACACCTCAAGAATTAGAGACGAGATTGGTGAGGGTATACAATTACCTCGATTTCTTGATAAAAACATATGAGAACTACGGGAATGAGACAACATCTCCTCCTTCTTCTGATTTCGAAGATAAGATGAGTTCATTTGAAGATATGAAGAAGTGCTTAAAGGAGGCGGAAAATTCCTAAATGGTTGATCAGTTACCTTAATATAATAAAAAAACTTTCTCAGATCGAGGGTGTGCGCATGGAGATTTTTACACAGACAAGGACCACCGAGAAAGCGTTGGGAAGTTAAAAAACAGGTAGAAATTTGGGGTCTATTCACCTTTTTCTGAGTCCACCAACATTCTCATTTTCTCAAAGAGTTCGGGATTCTTCTCAAAGATCTCCACCATCTCCATAAACTTCTTCATATCCATGAGTCTTTTGGGATCTTCAAAAGCAATATCCGGGAACTCCTTGGCGAGTTTCTGTCCTTGAAGCCTTATTTTTACTGCTTCCTCTTCATCCAAAATTGCACTACAACGACTGCAGAAACGATCTGTAGGTGAGTTGATGTACTTGCATCTTGGACACTCTTTCGGTTTGAGCTCTTCCTCCTTTTCTTTCTCCTCTCTTTTCAATCCATAGATCTTGAGCATCTTATCATCGACATCTCTACCGCTGAGATGTACGTAAGTAGCCGGCATATCACTGCCCTGTACCCATCCAAAGTATTCGTTCATCTCTGCTTCTGTCAACACGGTAGCTAAGTGTGTTGCCCGTGAGTGTCTGAAAAGGTGTGGTGTTATCGTTTTGTCAACGTCTGCCCCTTTTGCTATGGTTTTTAGCTTTTCAGATATGCCTCTGTACGATATCCCTCTATTTTTGTAGTTCGTGGCGAGGTTTATCCAGAGAGAAGCGTTTTTATTGTTCCTTTCTGGATGAGTTTCTATCCATTTTGCTAACAGCGAAGCAGATGAAATTATTCTTACTCTTCTTTCTCCCGTTTTTCCTTTAACCTTTATCACTGCACCGTAATCATCAAATTCAACATTTTTCATCTTTAAACTTGCCAGTTCTCCTATCCTTAATCCTCCTTCATATAGTACAGCTATTATGGCTTTATCTCGTGGATGATCTGCCGTCTCGATCATTCTTTTGATCTCGGATTTTGTCAGGATCTCTTCAGGAAGTTTTTTTCTGCTGTTTTTCATTGTTGTCTTGATATCTTTTACTAGCTCTTCTTTATCCAAAAATCTAAAAAACTTTTTTAATGCTACTTTGTAATCTTTTTTTGTCCATTCGGAATAAGATTTTAAACTTTTGTCATCTTTTACTTTTGAAGTATACTTGTGCTGCTCCAATTCTGCTAAGAATATTGTTATATCTTCTTTAGTTACCTCTAAGAAGTTTTTGTTTATCCTTTCTGCTATAACTTTTAGATGATTTGCATACTTGATAACTCTCGGTTGTGATACGCCTTCGGCGAATAACTGTTTGAGAAAGTTTTCTATGAGCTGAGCATTCTCTTTGTTCTCAAGAGTTGCGATTCGTTCTCTCACGTTCGAAAATGCATTCTCAAAATCGTAGAGCATGATCTAATTTTGACATCTATCTTTATAAATGTTTTGGTGGGAATTGCATCCTAGTTTCTTAAGCCCCGAGAGGGATTCGAACCC
>JAGLWR010000061.1 GCA_023133315.1 Methanomicrobia archaeon
TTTTTCTTTTGGAGAACCGTTTTCTTTTTCTAAATGAAGATAAGATTTTTTTCTATACTTTTCATTTTTTAAATAATCGTTTTTTTCTTTTGCTACAACATTTTCTTTTTTTAAAAAAGAAAGGGGTTGGTGCGACCGCCGGGATTTGAACCCGGGTTAGAAGCTTGGGGGGCTTCTGTCCTGCCACTAGACCACGATCGCTTACGGCTCTACCCGCGACATTGTTCTCGGATATAAACAGGCGTCTCTTATATGCTCCAGGTCGCATATCCACATGAGAAGTCTTTCTATTCCAAGACCGAAACCTGAATGAATGACACTTCCGTATCTTCTCATGTCAAGATACCATTGGTATGGAGTTTTATCTACCCCATCAAGCTCCATTCTAGTTTCAAGGGCCTGTAAATCATCTTCTCTCTGGCTTCCACCGATTATCTCGCCGAATCCTTTGGGTGCTAAAAGATCTGCACATGCATACGTCTTCCCATCAGGATTCTGCTTCATATAAAAGACTTTTGCCTCTATGGGATAATCATAAACAAAAAAAGGCTCTTCAAACTCATTCGTCAGAGCTTTTTCTTCTTCGTACCCCAGATCACTTCCCCATTCTATGGCTATCCCTTTCTTTTGTATAATCTGAAGAGCTTCGTCATATTTTATCCTCTGGAGAGGAAGATCGAGGATCATGTCCTCTTTTTTTCTCCCAAATTTCTCCAGTCCGTTATACTCTGAGACTTCTTTACACATACTGGCGACCAGTTCTTCCTCGACTTTCATAATATCTTTCGCATCCATCCATGCGGCCTCTAATTCTAAATGCTGGTACTCTGAAAGATGTCTTCTCGTTCTCGATTTTTCAGCTCTGAATGAAGGAGTTAGAGAATACACCTTCTCTAAAGGAAATATCGCTGTTTCTAGGTATAATTGTGCACTCTGTGATAAATATGCCTCTTTTCCATAATAATCCATAGAAAACAGAGTGGTTCCTCCTTCACATGCAGCACTTGTGATTATAGGAGGAAATACCTCATGCCAATTGTTTTCTTGCAAATATCTCCTCGCTCCTCGCATTATCAATTCTTTATTTTTCATTATTTCTGTAAGTTTCAGACTTCTTAAGGATAGATGTCTGATGTCAAGTAAAAATTCTTTACCTGCACCCTCCTGTATTGGAAACTCTTCTGCCAGATTTATTGTCTCAAACTCCGAACATTTTATCTCTATTCCTGTTGGAGCTCTTGAATCTTCTACTACCTTTCCTTTTACTCGTATAGATGACTCTATTGTCACCTTTTGAGCATTATTGAACGAATTAAGATCAATATTATTTTTGTGGATACTTATCTGGATGATTCCAGTTGAATCTCTTAAAACTACAAACAAAACTCCTCCGTGCTCACGCTGTCTGTACACCCATCCAAAAAGTTCTACTTCCTCGTCGATTCTATCATTTATGTCCTCGATATATAATGTTTTCATAGCTCTAATCATGGATGTTATTATAAAAATTTTTTCATTAAAAAGATAGAAAAATTCCAACAAAAACTATAAATATAGATCACTCCAGTGTGAACTATGGAAAAGAAGTTCAAAAAATGCAAACAGTGCGGCAAAGATTTTAACATAAAAGAAAAAAACAGGATAGTCCTTGAGTTCTGGAGAGACAGCAGCCATCTATCCCGGTTTTATTTCTGTGGAAGAAAATGTCTTCTCGATTTTTTAAAAGAAAAAGGGATTATCTAAAAATACTCTTTTATCAATCTATACGTTTTATTATACAACTCCATATCCATATCATCTATCTTTCTTACGATTTCTGCCTGTACAATATCTGTAAAAAGTCTCCCCACGACTCTCACAAGGTCCCCTTCTTTGAACTCTGCATCTTCCTCACATATTACGTTTATCTGCCCTGTACCGTCATCTAAAATGAATTCAAAGTCTTTTTTAGAGATTACAGCTCCTATCAAGCTTACTCGTATGTCCTTCTGATCTATATCCTCTATCTTCCTGTGCTTAGATGGTGCCCTTCTTATGGGTGTCAATCGTACTCCCTCCATGTATACCCACATTTTGTACATCTATAGAACTTCGTAGCGGGTTCGTCTTCTGCTCTTGTCTGAACAAACCAGTAATAGGCTTCCTTATTTTCACATTTGGGGCATATTTCCCTTGTTTTGGGTTTTGTATCATACTCCTGATCTACAAAAATAGTTTTTTGTGATTGGCGAATATTTTCTTCTAATTTATACTTCTTTTCAATTTTCTCGTCTATTTTTTCTATTTCTCCACATTTTCTACATTTTAGAACCCGTTCACCCTTTTCTTCAGAGGGATACATCAAATTTCCACATTTTTTACAGAAGATCACTTTATCGCCTCTTTAATTATTTTTTCATGATCAAACGCCAGTTGTGGTAATTGAGATACTTTGAACCTTTTTATATCTTTTGCATCGCTTCCAGATCGTGGGATACCATAAGACTCTGCCAGATATACAATTGATACCGTGTGTCCTCTCGGGTCTCTCCTCGGATCTGAAAAAACGCCTATAAGCTTATTTATCTTTATATCCATCCCTGTTTCCTCCTTTGCTTCTCTTAAAGCTGCTTCTTCTACCCTTTCTCCATACTCCACAAATCCCCCGGGGAGAGCCCAAAAATCTTTGAAGGGATCGTTTTTTCTTTTAATTAGATATATTCGATCTTTCTCTAAAATGACCAGATCGACAGCGAGTTGTATCATATCATCCCCAAAAGTTGTTTGAGCCAGATTGATGGATACCCAACTTTTGGAATTACCATAACAACTTTTCCGATCACTTTATCCTCTGGGGTTCCCTCTTTTCCCCAGTAGTATGTATCTGCGAATCCGTTGTTATCTCCTTTTGTCAGATAATACTTTTGATCATCTTCTTTAATTCTCACAACTCTGTGCACTACTGGAACACTTAAAGAAGGAGTGTTGAAAACAATGACATCTCCTACCTTTATATTTTCTTCTTTTTTAATTATGACTATATCTCCTCGTGAAAATCCGTTTTTTAACGAAAAATTACTGAATATTTCTTCATCTATCTTGTATACTTCATACCCCTTATAATTAGAAGGCCACCACGAATCAAAATCCTCAGAATGGTGCATGCTTCCAGAGACAACAACAGCAAAGGGCGGATTTGCACCAAGTGCAAATACCAGGATATATTTAAAAGCAAAATAAATCACGAGTGCTACAATTATGGCCTCTGCGTATTCTTTTACTTCTCTTCTCCAGTTGATGTTCTCTCTTTTCCAGATCTTCCATTCCATGTTTTCATCCTTACTGTTGCTTTAAAAAGCTTTTGTTATATTCCTCTTATAACAATTTCTATACCTTTTTTTATCATCTCTAAACTCATGGAAGGGAGATCTCTGTCCAAAACCTGCTCAGGAATGTATGGAAGATGAATAAATCCTGCTTTTATAGTTGAACTCTTGTACCTGAGATAGTGAAGAGTATAATACATTATATAATTACAGAAGTATATGCCTGCAAAATTGGAGATTCTGGCGGGTATATTATTTTTGTGTAATTCTTTCAAGATATTTTCCAGAGGAAGAAGAGAAAAATAAGCATCGGGGCCATCTTCAAATATTTTCTTAGTCTTTTTATTTTCAGAAAATATATTTGTCGCTACCCTCTCCAGATTTATCTGATTTCTTCCACATGCTAATCCAAGACTGATTATATACCCAGGATTGATATCGTCTATCTCTCTATGGACTATCCTCCCGCAGTCAAAGGTAACGGGCAAGACACAGGAAATTATCTTTTTTCCTCCTATATTCTTCCCATGCATCTTTTTTGCTACTATACCTGAAGGATTTATCTTCTCTTTTCTAAAAGACTCAAATCCTGTCAGTAAAACCTTTTTCATGCTATCACGGATCTGTAACACCTTTGCCTGTGACCAAAAATATCGCTTCTCCCTCTGGAAGGCTTGGAGAATCCACGAGTCGAGCAATTCTTCTCCCCTGCTTCGATTTCCTGAGATAAATCCTCATTGTAGCAGAATGCCCCAGAATGTGCCCTCCTATGGGTCTTGTAGGATCGCCGAAGAATGCATCAGGCGTTGCTGAAACCTGGTTTGTCACAAAGATGCAGATATCATACATATCAGCTAACTGGTGCAGCTTTCTCAGATGCCTCCCTAACTTTTGCTGCCTCTCTGCAAGTGTTCCTCTCCCAACATACTCGCTTCTAAACGTGGCTGTGAGTGAATCAAGTATGAGGAGTTTTGCTCCTCCTTTCTTCAAAATATCCTCGGACTTTTCTGCGAGCAGTATCTGATGATCTGAGTTATACGCTCTCGCGTAATGGATATTTACCAAAGCTTGTTTTGGATCAAGTCCATAGTTTTCTGCTATCTGAATTATTCTCTCAGGTCTAAACGTATTTTCGCTGTCTATAAAGATACTATCTGCCTCTAATCCTCCTTTTTCCTTCGGCAGTTGGACCGTAACAGCTAACTGGTGTGCCAGCTGAGATTTTCCCGATCCAAACTCTCCAAAAACTTCCATTACTGCCTGAGTTTCAAAACCCCCTCCTATGAGATCATCCAGGTTCTTACTTCCTGACGTTATGTGTCCGACTGTTTTTCTTTTTTCCAGTATCTGATCGGCAGAGACAAAGTTATCTATACTCACCACTCTTCTTGCTTCAGCTATGATTTTGTTAGATGTTCCCTCGCTTATTTCAGCTATATCTCCTAGAGTACGTGTTGCGGCTACTGCTATTGCTTCTACAGTAGTATACCCTGACGCTTTTAGTTTCTCTGCCGTCTTTGGACCTATACCCGGAATTTCTTCAATCTCTATTTCTTTTGTTTTTGTATTTTCTTCTTTTTTCTTAACCATTTTCACCAACTCTCTCTAAAATTATATGCGCCTCCCTTAAAATATCTATTTTCTGAAAATCATAACAAGTAAATTTACTATCATCTACCATGCATTTAAAAAGATATTCTTCTCCAGATTCCGGCGAACCAAAAACAATTCCCTCCATTTCCTCTATTCCGTCATCTATAACTATTTTACAGCATTCTTCTCCTTCTATTTTGCTTTTTACAACTCCTCTGGCTATTACCATTCCTGTATCTCCTATTCTACCTCTTTTAGGAGTTTTCAATTCCTCAAGAGTTGGGAAAGGAATTTCCAGTTTTTCTATTTCCTTGGCTATGATGTTGTCTCCAAACTCGCCAGAAACCTTGACAAGATCTCCTCTATTGTATTTCTCATTGGTCTCGACAAAAACTTCTCCACTCTCATCAATTAAGAAGAATCCATTGTCCTCTATTTTCGAGATCCTCCCAACGATTTCTATTTCTCCCTTCTCTAAATTCTTTATCTTTTTTTCATATGATATATCTACAGACAGTTCTGTATCTCTATTTACATGTATCTCCAATCCTTCCATTCCTTCTTTCGCTCGTGCATTTCCTATTTTGAGGAGTATCCCACTCGAGATATTTTCGAGTACATCTGCCTTCTCATTCCAGACCACTGTTCTTATCTCGCCCGTATCGTCTGCGAGTATAATGCTCCCAACTTTTCCTGTTCCTCCGTCTATCTTCTCAAATGTTTTAACACCCAAAACTTCTTTAACAGTTCCCTGGACATTTGCAGTTCCCTCTTTTACATAAGCTATCTTTACAAACTCTTCTTTTATCTCCGGCAAATCAATATTTTCAGGATTTATCTGGATACTTGTCTGCCACCCTACGTGTACTTCATGCCCGTTGAATCCTTCTTTTGTGTAAACATTTTCGAGGAGCAGTATATCATTTTTCTTTATGTTATTGAGCGTATCAGTTTTTTCATTCCAGAAGGATACTCTTGTTTCGCCCGTATCGTCTGCGAGTATAATGCTCCCAACTTTTCCCGTTCCTCCGTCTATCTTCTCAAACTCTCGTACATCGGAAATAGATTTCACCCTTCCAGCCACTGAAATATCTCGAAGTTCCTCATGTATTTCCCCTATTTTCATTATGTTTTCTTCGATCTCCGGAAGATCTAAAGAGATGTTACTGATTTCTACAACTCCTCTGTTTCCGATGTTGAGGTCGAGTGCGTCTCTGAATCCCTTTTTGATATATCCGTGTTTGATTTCTATAATCGTTCCCACTTTCAGCTTTTCCAGTATCTTTGTCCTGTCATTCCACAACGCCACTCTTATCTCCCCAGTTTCATCATCTATAATAATATTTCCCACTCTTCCATTCTCAAACTCTTTTACAGGGTAGATCTTTTTAACTCTCCCAACTATGGAGATATTATTCATTCCCTCCTGGAGTTCTTTGATTTTTATTCTCTCCCTCTCTTCTTTGATTCCTAAATCTATCCCATGCTCGGCAGCTATGATAGCTATTGCCCCTTCTCTTGTTAAAAGGCCGCCCACATTTTCTATTTTCTCTTTTATAAGATTTTCAAACTCTTTTACAGTTATTATGCCTTTAAATTTTTCGTAAGCCTCATCCATTGTAACCAATACTCTTGGGATTGCAGCCTTTATATATTTTTTTGAAGAGGGAGTATCATTGTACTGTTCGAAGTGCGGACATGAGAAGAAGTTAATAGATCCCGTGCTCACGTAATACAGGCCACCCGAGTTTAGACCACCGCCAAATGGATGTGGTAATCATGGACATAATTCCTCTTGCCCCGGAGCACAGTACTCTACATTTCCTCCAACCATCGTCATCCAAACCTCCAGGTCTTTGATCGTGTTGGGGTCAACGGCCATTGGATTACCGGAGAGGATAACCAAATCGGCATATTTCCCGGGTTCCAAAGTCCCGATGACATCTTCCTGTGA
>JAGLWR010000062.1 GCA_023133315.1 Methanomicrobia archaeon
GTAATCTGGAAACCCCATCATTGCATAAACTAAACTGGATTTTCCAGATGCATTTGGACCTAATAAAGCGTGTATCTCTCCGTTATTTATTTCCAAGTTGATTTTTTTCAAGATGCTCTTTCCGTTTACTTTTACAGACAGGTTATCTATTTTTAACATGGTTTTCACTTCTATCAACGATTATCCTCAATAATGCGGGTAAGAATATTACAGCTCCAAAGAAGCAGATGCATAAACCTATAATAGGTATACGACCCAAAAATCTCATTGTGGGATGACTTGAAAAGAGAAATGAAGAAAATGCTAGGACTGTAGTCGCCGTTGTGAGGAATATAGCTTTTCCAGTCAGTTGTATGACACGCGGAACTGAGTTTTTGCCTTCTTCTAAGTATCGATGGATAATATGTATGCCATCATCTATACCTATACCGATGATTATGGGTATGATACCGATTGTGAAAAAGTTCAGGTCTGCTTTAAAAAACTGATACGTTCCCAAAAGCCCGAGTATACCAAATGAAACAGGCACCAGGGAAAGTATAGTATAGATAGGGTTAAACCTTTTAAATCCTATATAAACTATACCGAAGATTATTATAACAGCCAATAGAGAAACATGGATTATATCGCTTGCTACATTTCCTATTAATTTTGTCCATACCACTGCTTGTCCGGTAACATTTGGGTTAATTTCACGCAGATCGGATACAAGCTTTTCTTGATACTCTTCGTCATATAGATCTCCGGAAGGTGTTATCTTTATAAGAAATTTACTATCCTCTGAAACCCATGTTTGATAAAAAGGAAGATCGCTCCATTCTATCGGATCTACATTTATCCATGAAACATTAAACTCTGGATGTATTTCAATGGCTCGTTTTATGATATCTAACTTTTTGTCCTGGTTAGAAGGAAGGTAATCGAGAATGGACTCAGCCTTTATAACTTCGTCTATACTTTGAAACTCATTGACGCATCTAACAAGCTCTTCTTCTGAATCCACCATGCAAACAAGGAAATCCTGATTGTAATCAAAGTTTTCCTTGACTTTTTCTAACTGTCTATACGTCTCTATCTCCTTTGGCATAAGGTCATAGATATCGTTATTAAGCTTGACATCTCTTGCTTTGACAGCAAATCCTATTGAGAAGATAATCATTAATATTACAATTGCTGGTGCAAATCTTTGTATAGCGAATCCTATTTTTCTTAAAATGTTGAAACTTACCATTTTTCTTTTAACAGATTTTAACCTTAATGTGACAATAGCAGGTAACAATATGAATACTGCTAACAGAGTTAAGATTAAACCTATTCCGGCAATAACACCCATCTGATGGAGTATCTTTGTATCTGCAAAGCAGAGAGAAAAAAATGCTACAGCTGTAGTTAGACATCCCAGGATAACAGCTTTTCCCGTATGGACAAATGTGTGTTGGAATGCAAGAGTTATCTCGTTGTGTTCATCCATCTCATCCATAAATCTTGTGAGTAAGTGTATAGAGAAATCGGCACCTAAACCCAGTATCAATGCTGCGAAACATATAGATAACATATTAAGAGAATCATATATGAGAAACGTTACTCCCGATGTCCAGATTATGCTTATGATAAGGGGAATAACAGAAAGAATTGGTAGGGATAAGCTTTTGAAAGAGACTAAAAGCAAAAGAAGAATGAGCACTATTGTGATACCCGCTGTAAAGAAGAAATCTCCAAAAGCCAGCTTGTCTCCTTCGTAGTCGATAACCATCATTCCTCCAGTAAATCCCAGTATAAGATCTTTATAATCATTGTTTTCTTTCTTTGTTTCTTCAATGAGGTCTCCTAGATCATCGAAAAGTGATTCTCTGTCTTCCATATCTCCTATAGTAATGTTAACCCCCATATTAATGAGATATATTTTACCATTTTCTGAAACAATGTATTTTGGATTTTCATACAAAGATCTGCGATAATCATCAATCATATCTAGAGTAATATCTGGATCAGTCAGCATCAAGAGATACTCTTCTGGCAGATACAGAATTCCCTTCTCGCCAACAAAGCTAAAATCCTCCTTATACTGAATATTTTTGAATCTGTTATCTTTTTTTAGCTTTTCTGCTAAAGTTTCTGCATAAGACTCCGCTGCGGATGGATCAGAACCCGAACGGTCTATTACGACTGTTACGAGCTCTTGCTCTCCAAATCTTTCATTAATATCCTCCATCATTTTCATGTCAGGATCATCGGATTCAAACATACTCTCCACATTGGAATCTATGGCAAAATTTGAAGCAGGAATCAATGCAAGAGATGTTATGAGCAATGCGATCAATATTGTAATTTTTGGATGTGTTGTCGTTGCTTTTACGAGATATTCGAGCGGATTCATCATATCACCTTTTATTATTTAGGCCTACCTAATTCTAATGAATTAGGTAAATAAATAGATTTCCCTAAAAAAGTTAGGATTTTAAAAAATATCCTAAAAATTTATCAAAATCTCTTAACTATGCTTTTTTTGTGCCATTTTACTGCAACGACGAAGAATAAAATACTGAAACAAAGAAGAACTAATAGATCAATTGCAGGAGCAAAATAATTCGTACCATCTACCGAAAATCTGGCCAAATCGGTGTAATAAGTTAGAGGAGAAATGTATGAAATAATCCTCAGATTGCCCATCTTGCTAATTGGTGTGAATATTCCACTTATGAAAATTAAAGGAAATTTAATCAAAGTTGATAACATCATTATATTCGATGGGTTGTCTGTGGGCGGGGCTGAAATTAACAGTCCCAAGGATGAAAAACAAAAAGCTGCTAAGAGTGTACCGACAATCAGACTTAAACTTATTATTCCCATTCCCAGCAAAATGATACTGACTAAGAGAATAAAAAAAGTTATGAAAAGACCGAATAAAAGAGAAGCTGTTATATCTCCTAAGATGATGGCCCATACGGCGATCGGTGCTGAAACCAGTCTTTCAAACGTTCTCATCCGCGTCTCCCAAGGAGCTATTATAGGGCCAATAGAGGAAACAGTAACAAAGAGTGTCATCCCAAACAGGCTGGGAATTAAAAAGCTAAGAGAAAGTTCTCTTCCAAAGATAAAGGCGATAAATAAAAAAGATGGCATAAGCAAACCGGATATTATTACTGGTCCCTTTAAATAAAAAACGGATAAATCCTTTTTTGTGATAGCCAATGATCTCTTTAACTGCTCAAAAATATTCATTTCTCTCCCCTCTTGGTTAATTTTAGAAATACATCTTCAAGGTTAGGTGCTAAAGTATTTAGAGATATTATTTTATTGCCGGAGGACTGAGAGTATTGAACGAGCGTAGGAATAACGTCTTCTGGATTTTCGGTGTACAACCTTAGTTTATCTCCTGCTTTTTTTACTTCGGTAACTCCATCAAGCATGAGTTCTTCTGTTTTTACTCTTTTATCAAAAGCGACCTCAATGGAGGAAGTACTTTGAATTGTGTGTTTCAGCTTTTCAGGACGATCAATTGCTACAATTTTACCATGATTCATGATTGCCACTCTATCACATAATTGATTGGCTTCTTCAATATTGTGGGTCGTTAAAACAATGGTAGTCCCGTCGTCGTTAAACTCTCTGATAAGCTCTCTGATCAATCTGACACTTTCTACATCCAAGCCAGAGGTAGGTTCATCCAAAAATAATAACTTTGGATCATTCATCAAACCCATGGCAACAATTAGTCTCTGTTGCATTCCTTTGGAAAAAGTTTTTACTTTTTGCTGTCTTTTCTCATAGAGTCCGAATAGCTTTAGTAAACTCTCTGCCTTTTCTATTCTTTTCTTTTTCTCTATCCCATACAACTCCCCGATCAGTAATAAATTTTTAATTGCAGAAAGATCTACGTAGGCATTAGCCATTTCGGGAACGATCCCCATCAATTGTTTTGCTTCCAGAGGTTTCTTTTGGATATCATACTCTCCTATGTGTGCTGTACCACCTGTAGGTTTTAGAATTCCTGTAAGCATTCTAATGGTAGTTGTTTTGCCGGCGCCATTTGGACCAAGAAGGCCAAAAAGCTCGCCACTTTCTACAACGAATGATATGTTATCTACCGCTGTAAAACCATTAAACTGCTTGGTCAAATTCTCAATCTTTATTGCATACATTTTCATTTACCTCTTTGTTTGTAAGTTAAGAAACAGAAAATTATCATTAAAATGCAGACCGGAAGAACATAAACGGGACCAAATCCAGGGTTGTAATTAAATATCATCAATGGAACTGTTAACACAAAATGAAACGTAGCCAGTATCGTCCCCAATAGATACGCCCATCTTCTTTTTTGCAAAGAGAAAATTATAATAAAAACCAAGACAATGATTGAAAGAAAGACGCTGTAATAAACTAATTCTCCCACTATATCACCTGGATGATTCTCGATCATTTGTTTTGCTCCTCGGGGTTCAAATACCACAAGCCAGAACAGCCTGAGGAACATAGTTACCAGCATTGCAAGGTAAACTTTTCCATATACATTGTTCATTTTCATTGCCTCATTTCCGATACATTTAAGTTTTGAAGTATTTAAACTTTACAGAGTGAAGTATTTAAGTTACTTCACGATTCTGAAGTAAAGGAGTGATTAAATGATAGATAGAAATGAAGACAAAAAAATAGATGAACATTGCCCAATCGATATAGAGATGCGCAGATGTTCAGATGTCTGCCCCTCTAGAAAAGTGTTGTCCATAATTAGTAAGAAGTATACACTGGATGTCCTGAGAGTGATAATGCAAAATGACGTTGCAAGATTTAATACGATTGTTAAGGAAATAGGCGGAAGCCCAAAAACTATTACGGATCGTCTGAAGGAGTTGTGTAAAGAGGGGATATTAAAAAGAAAGTCATATCCAGAGATACCGCCCCATGTAGAGTATTCTTTAACTAAAAAAGGCAAAGACCTGGAGCCCGTAATGGAAAAAATCATGGAGTGGAGTAATAAATGGGGAGAGGATTAGTAACTAAGAAGAGGGAAAACAAAAATATATTTTTATATCTGCTTTCTTTTTTGAATCTATTTTTTCATCTTTTAGTCAAAAATTCCTTACCTTTTCGTGTCAAAGCATACATTTTTATTGATTCATTTTTTGTAGAACATTTAGAACTAAGATAGCAGGCAGAGCATTGAATACTTATTTTTTCCAGATATCCTTCATCTACCATGAAATCCATCATCGCCAAGAGCATAGACCTGTTCATATCTAGATATCCAGCAAGCTCATCTATTGTTTTTCCCTTTCCAATCTCTGATAAAATTTTTTTCATCTTTGTCAAGTGCTCACCCTTTCAAATCTTTTGCGAATTTTCTTGCATTTTCCAAATCTTCCCCTCTCCCACACCCCCCTCTCATGTCGGTGAGTCAGTGCCGTTAATTTTTATCTTTATATCAAAGAAAAAAAAATCATGCTGCCTTCCTCTTGTAGATATAGTAGATCACCACAAGAGAAAACGGTAGCAGAATTATAGCAGGTGCGTATGGTGGTGCATATGTTTCGAGGAATCCTTCTAAAGAGTTGAACCATCCTTCTTCACTCGGTATTGACTCGGTAATCATTGCAAAGATATCGAGTCCTGCCATGACCCATATCATTATGGATCCCATTACCGCCTTTGAAAACTGATGGACTTCAGAGAAATTTTTAAGACTGGATAGATAAAAAAACCCTGCAAACAGCACGACAAATCCGCCCCATCCTCCTCGAAACATCTCATTAGGTATCTCCAGGATGCTCCAAGAAAAACTTGTTCCTCCTGCAGTCACTGCCAACTCAGCAACACCGAACAATACAGTAACGATGCCCAATATTCCAAAGTATGTTTTAGCCATAGTATATTCACCCATTCATGCCACCCCCAGTAATATCCCTATCAAATGTATTAGTCCACCGTAGAGGAAAACTACCACTCCAAGAACAGCTACGCTTCCGAGCAGCTCTTTCCATCCCTCCTTAAGTATCATTGCAAATGTTGCAACGCAAGGGAAATATATCGAGACAAGTACCACAGACGTGATCATCTGATAGCTTGTCATTGAGATGGCAGAAAGTTGCGCCACGGCAAGGTCTTTTCTCAAGAATGCTGCAATTAATGGACCTACTGTTTCATTAGGTACTCCAAACCATCCGGAAAGAAGAGGCGACAGAGCATCTGCCAGCCAGTCTATAACTCCTCCTTTATAAAGTATGTTCACGACTGCAACACCTAACAGCACAAACGGTATTGCAACTTTAAAGAATCCCACAACTCTCATCCGTAGTTTTCTTCTCACATTGCGCATCATGGGTCTTTGATACGGTGGAACGTCTATCAAGATCTCTGGAGATTTTCCCGGCACGATTTTATTCAAGACAAGACCTAATATGAAATATCCTATTAACAGATATATTAAAACAAAGCCCATCGTATCTGGGATCACCTCTTTCATGATTCCAAGCTGAGCACCGCACGGAATGAATATTGCAAGAAGTGTCATCATTATAAACCTTTGTTTTCTTGTCTCGAGAATCCTCGATGCTGTTACAGCTGGCACATTGCACCCAAGAGACAGAATAGTGGGCACTATCGCATATCCATGCAATCCTATTTTGTGCAGTATGGTGTCGATAAGAACTGCCAGTCTAGGCATATATCCTATATCTTCCAGCAAAGTGAGTATCAAGTAAAACGCAATTATTGCAGGTAAAACCACTCCTATCGCAACAAAAAGTCCTGACGTAAGTACACCAAAGGCTTCAAAACAATTATCTGCAAGCGGATCTCCTACAAAGATATAGTAAA
>JAGLWR010000063.1 GCA_023133315.1 Methanomicrobia archaeon
TTCCTCTCGACTGGAATTGTCAGAGAAACCTTCGCTACCTCTCATGATTTCTTTTCTAATTTCTTCTCCCGCTATCTCATTTAAACATTTGGTAAATTTCGCTAACCAATATTTTTCAAAATCAAATTCTTCACTTATTTTATCACCTCTTTTTGAATTCATCCTCACCGACAACTTCTTGGGGTAGATGTATGGCAAAGGTACACACTGAATCACCTTTCAGTATTGATTCCACAACCTCAACTTGCACAGGTTGATCAAGGACAATCTCCCAATATACCTTGTAGTATCCTGCACTACAATTGCAGAATATAGGAGAAATTGGCTGTTTTGACTCTAACAGCGCTTCTTTCACCCACGGGCAATGACAATAATAGTAACGCTTTTTTTGCTCATCGGTTTCTTTTAAATATTCCTTTGCCATATGAGGGATTTTCTTCGCAATAATCGTATCTCCTTCACGAATGCCCACTTCGATGGAAGGATCATTTTTTATAAGTTCAAGCACTTCCTTGGTAATCTCCTGGGTGAAATAGAGACTTCCTTCTTTATAATGCTGTTCCAATTCTTTGATATACTCCCAGTGTTTGTTCTCAAGAAACTCATCAATGTTCTTTGATTTGAGAAATTTTTCTCTATCAGGCTTCCTCCCTTCTTCATAACGATCTCTCAATCCTTGATTCAAGAATTCAGTACAACGTTTGACACCGAGTTTTTCTTCAAGTCTGGGTATTAACTTTTTGGTATATTCAGGTTTTTCCTTAGGATGTATTCCCAATGGTGGGAGTGAAATTTTTTCGAAGATCTCGTTCCTGAAATCCTCACCAAATTCTTCAATTAATCGCTTGGAAAGATTCTCCATTACCTCTCTTCCATCGAGAACTTCCATTACCGCAACGTAGAGATCATTGCTATTCTTAAAAAGTCCGTAGCGAAGTATACTCACGTAATTTTCAAAAGTGTTCTGCCCCTGATTGATTAAATAGACGGAATACTCATAAAAATCTTCTGGCGATGCCGTATCAATATTGTTTCCCCTTTTCTGTAAAAACTCATCAAATTCTTTTATAACCTTAATAGATACTTCAATTGTTTCTTTCTCTATTTTATTATTCTCCAAAAATTTCCTGAATTCTTCTTCGTCCATTCATCTCACTTCACAATTTTAGCCGTTAAGTCAGTGGTTCTCTTTCCAAGCTCTCTACATAACTTCTTTGCTTTCTCGTTCGGAGCACCCACACAAGCCACACCATAATGTTTGTTATCGGCTCTCCCCTGAACTATCATGCCATGAACCAGCATTGCCTGTAAGATGGAGAGAAGCGTCGTTTCCGCACCCGTGGCAGTTCCGCCAGCACTGGTGAAAGCAGCACCTACTTTTCCAGTTAGCTTTCCGTGAATCTTTACGGATTCGTCAAATAATTCCTTTACTTTCGACGACATCACTCCGTAATACGTAGGTGAGCCGACTATTATTCCGTCAGCTTCTAACAAGTTCTCCAGTTTGGTTTCATCCACTTTCTTAACGACTACTGTGGCTTCATTCATTTCTTTTACGCCCTCAGCCACCGCAAAAGCCATCTTCTCAGTATTTCCGGTTCTTGAATCATAAAATATTAAAATTTTTATTTCTTTCATGTTTCTCACCCATATATTATTTCTCATAAAATTGCTTTAGATACTATAACTTGTAGTATTTATAAACTTTTTGTTCTGAGCTTTTCTTTAGAAACAGCTTTGTAAGTCTTACCTACAATTTATCGTATTCGAAATGGGACACTGGTATCCAAAGGATATTATAAAAGAGCTGCTGCAAGAAAGTTTATCGTAAGAACATCTCTGATTCTTATTGCCATCTTAATCTTGTTGTGGGCATTCTCATTCTTCTTATAACAAATAGTACTAAAGGATCGTTAGTACTCTCTTTGAACGTGATTTTATAGAAAAATTTTTTACCAGTAAACTCAAGTGAGGGATCTTGTAGGAGTGTTTTTAAAAAATTAAATTTCTTTCATTAGATCGTACTCTGCACCCACCTCTCTAAATCCAAACTTTTTATAAAGATTTTGAGCAGGGATATCATCTTTCGGAGTTCTTAAGGATATTTTTTTAACATTTTCTTCTCTGAAAAATTTTATCGCTTCGTAGGTGAGTCGTGACCCAATTCCTCTGCGCCTGAACTCTGGTACTACTGCAACTCGCGCATAATGCCCTCTTTCCTCCTCTGCAGAGACCATGAGATATCCTATTACTTTTTTGTCGTAGAAAGCAAGATCGAATATTATATTTTTTGGAGGATGTAGAAGCCCCTCTCGTGAAGTTTGCCATTCTGGTGAGAAGCAGGTTTCTTCGATCTTCATCACTTCATCTATATATCTCTCCTCAAATTTTTTGATAGTAACATCAGGATTTCCTTTTGTTGAATACGCTAGATCACTTTTTTCGAAGGAAAGTAGTTCAGTAGTTATGTGGTACCCATGAGTTAAGAGATACTCCTTTAATTGCTCCTGATTTTCGTCTATCCATACCCTCACGTTTCTACAGTTCTTTTTTTTAAACATCTTTTCCATCGTTTCTACTAAAGAGATTTCACCATCGGTTTGCATAGCTCTTACCTCCTTTATGGCACCTATATCCTCTCTCCAGAGATATCCGTAAGAAAATCCGACAATACTTTCCTCAAAAGCAATATACACAAGATCATGATTATTTTTAACAAACTCTCTGAATCTTTTTTCTGGAAAATCAGAAAACTTCTTTTTAAACTCTATCAGCTCTTCAATTTCATCGCGCGTGGGATTTCTTATCTCCATCATACATGTTTTTCAATTTTGATATTATAAAACTTTTGGAATCTAAAAATTAGAAGTACGAGATGGAATTATGCAATTATGTGGATATGAAAGTTACAAATGGAGACAGAAAGGGGCATCTCTAGCTTCACGACTCTATCTGCGTAGGAGTGATTTCTCTGAATATAACAAGACCATCGAAAATCTCTCCAGCTGGAACATTCTGATTAAACAGAACCCACGTGGATCTATCAAAATTTACTTTGAGAGATTTGTTTGCCTCTAATTGTAAGTTAATGTAGACAATATTATAATCCGGCACCTCATCAAGAATATCAGCCAGAGTAGAACCGTCATCGAAAAGTATTCGGTTAGGATCTTTATGGACTGATGACGTCCTCCTGTAGAAGGAGTTCCATCTCGCTCCCTCGAGACCCATTGCGCATATCGAACATATTTTCACCCCTGTTTCTGTCAGACGTTGAGCCCAGGGGCTTTCATATGGGTGACTATTCATAGAATGATGTTTTTTTGCGTGCCAGTCTCCATATAAAGCAAGTACAGGAGCATTATTCAATTCTTTTAGAACATACTCCACATTTCGTGCAATTGTTTCTTCGCGAATTGGTATCCGGAGCTCTGCTCTGTCCGCAAAATATAAGCATTGGATCGAAGCTCTTGCAGTTGCAAGTTTATTGATTATAGAATCACTCTCTGCCACTTCTATAAACGTGTCTACTAATACCAGCGTATCATCTCTACTCCACTTCTCGAATTCCCCTAAGGGTGGGATTTGAATATGGTCAGCTAGTGCACCAATCTCTTTCTGTAGCACTTGGAGGTGCTCGTGAATCGTCGGAAGATGAGGACAAATATCAACTGCATGCACATGAATTTTCTCATTGTCAGATAATGATTGATTGAGTACACGGAGAGTTTGTAAAAATTCTGGAACATAACCTGTAATAGTCCATAATGTTTCAGTGTGCCCAAGAACGTATTCATTAATCATCTTTTCAGCATATTGGGATTCTTCTATGATAATATCTCGCAATCCTATCTGTTCATGCAGTATCTTCATATACTCAAGAAAGAGTTGTTGTATTTCATGTATACCATGTTCTTCTCCAATCACATAAACATCATACCCAGAGGTCGGAAACGGCAGGGCACTGGCATCATTGGCGACGTAAACGTCTGGACGTACCTCTACTGCTTCAGGAGTGTATGTGTCGTTTGTAGGAGTGCTTATGCAGCCTGTTAATATACAGGTTATAGCTAATATTACGAGAGTGGTTCTTCTCATGAATTATGTACCTCCTTTCATGATAGTTAGATTCCTAATACCTACCTAAGTATATATTTTTGTTATTTTTAAATGTTTGCGTCAATTTTGTTAAATGATGATTTCTATATTCTCAAATCTAGGTTTCGCAAAAGTTAGAGAAGTTCACTATTCGAAAATACATCAGAACCCACACAAAAACTTTTATAAACATTCCTAGATACCTACATATGGGCAATATGGGAATAATCAAAGCTGAACATTTCACGAAGTATTATCCTCCTCCACGAAAGGGGACATTCGGATTCGTTGATCTGATAAAAGACCTAAGAAAACCGAGAGAGACGCTGCCCGCGTTGGTGGATGTTAACTTTGAAGTTAAAGAAGGCGAGATCTTTGGATTGTTGGGACCGAATGGAGCAGGAAAAACGACATTCTGTAAAATAATGAACGCACTGGTGATACCAACATCAGGACATATTTACATAGATGGCTGTGAATCTGTAAAAGAACACGAAAAGATCACAAGAGAGATGGTAACTATTTTCGGAGGAGAAAGAGAGATGTGGGGTTTATTTTCATGGAGAGTGACTGTGGAACGGAATCTGAAGTATATTGCTGACTTATGGAAGGTGCCTTCAGACCTTATAAAGAAAAGGATCGAGTATGCTCTGCAGATACTCGATCTTGAAGAAAAGAGAAAAGAGTGGTACCAGAAACTTTCAGCGGGCATGAAACAGAAGGTTCATCTATCTTTAGCATTTATCGTACAGCCGAAAATAATCGTTCTGGATGAGCCGACGATAAGATTGGATGTCCCGTCAAAAAGAAAGGTTCATGATGCTATAAAAAAAGAACTCTGCCAGAATTTAGGATCTACTGTTCTATTAACTACCCACGACATGAGTGAAGCAGACAAGATGTGCGATAGAGTTGCGATCCTCAATCAAAGAATTGAGTTTATAGATAAGCCCGAAAATATCAAAGAACTTTCAAAAGAGCATGAGATCCTTGAACTGAAGTTAAAGAACTTAGATCCAAAGATAAAACGCGGTCTTGAACCTTTTACGATAAGAACTGAGGAGGTATATGAAGACGGAATTTACAAAATGAAGATATTTTTTGAGGACAAAGAAAAGAACCTCCCTGAAATTTTAGGAGTTTTGAGAGATTCCAGAATCGAAGATATAAAAATGAGAACATCTTCTCTCGAAGACGCTTTCATCTATTTAATCAATAGAGGTAAAAAACATGCTTGAGGAGATTAAATCGGAGATAAAAGTCATAAACTCATTTATAAAAATAGGAGCATACACATTTTTCTCGCAGAGATGGGGAGTCATCTCACAGTTTATAGGTATTGCAGTGAATGTCGGTGTCATCGGTATCTTCGCAAAGCTTGTAACTTTAGACGCGGATATAGCTCAATACGGAACACCAAGATTTCTGGAATTCTTTGTAATAGCCATGTTTATCACTAATCTAGTATTTATCGGTACTGGCAGCGTCTCTGGGATTTTACGAGGAGCTAATTTTGCTAACCTCTATATATCTCCATGCAAGTTCGTCACCATATTCATAGGAGCAAACTCATGGAGAATAATATGGAGGTTCCTGACAAGTTTTTTCTTTATTTTTGCTGCTGTGATACTTTTTAATGCCAAAATATATTTTAATTCTGGATTTGTAGTTGTTTTTATCTCCGGATTTGTCTTAATGCTAGCGTTGGATCTTTTTGCTGCAGGTTTCACGATAGTAACAAAATCACCCACAGATCCGATAAACTGGTTTATAGGACTGACGTCTCAGTTAGTTTCAGGAACTTATTTTCCTATTGAGAATCTCCCCTCATGGCTCCAGCCGATTGCACACATACATCCACAGACATACGTAAACAAGTTTGCAAGGCTGACAATGGGAGGAAATGCCGATCTTGCAGACGTATGGCCGGAGTTAAGAGCTTTCGTGTTCACAACTATAATAATGCTTATAATAGGATATATTATGTTCAAGTACGGATTTAAAAGAGCAAGAGTCTCTGGAACTCTCGGACATCAGTAATTTCTTACAATCTTTCGTACGGCTTCTGCTCCACCATTGCCATATGATCTTTTTGTTATATAATCTGCTTTCTCTTTTAATTCTTTCACAGCATTTTTTACCGCCATCCTGTATCCGGCCACTTCAAAAGCCGGGATATCGTTGTAGTTGTCACCAATATAAACGGTTTCTTTCAGATCGATCTTCATAAGTTCTGCAAGGTTCTTTAAAGCAGTTCCTTTATTGATGCCTTCGTTCTTTATGTGGATCCCGAATCCAGAATCAGAAATCTCTATATTTAGCTCATGTTTTCTCGCAATATTTAAAATTTCGTTAACACTTATGTTATAAACAACTATTCCAGTTCTTCGCAAAAACGTTGGTAACAAATCTGCTTTTTCTTTTATAAAATCATAGCATCTCAAAGGTTCTTCAAGCGATCCAAAAACTTCAATTTTTGAGTTATAAAATATTATTCCCCCGTCTTCAGCGATTACTCCCCCAGATGTGCCTATAAGCCTAGAAGCTCCAAGAGCAAAGCCGAGGATATTTCCAGTACATAGAGAAACTTTAAAACCTGCTTCTTCCGCTTCTCTTAACGCTTTGATAGCATCTATGTTTATCCTCCTTTTTTCGTCTGTGAGTGTACCGTCTATATCAGAGA
>JAGLWR010000064.1 GCA_023133315.1 Methanomicrobia archaeon
AGTTAGGAGAATAAAATCTACTTCTACTAATAAAAATATACAGTAAAGATATAGAAGAAAAAGCTTATGGAGAAGAACGGAAAGAATCAAGATATGAGATGAGAATATGAAAATTTATTATGCAAATTCTTATGTAGAAGTGAATATGAAAATGGATATTGTAGAACCAAGGGATATTACATTTGATTTTAAAATGGAAGACTGTATTAAAGCATTGAATGAATTTATAGACAGGAAAATGCTGTATATAATAAACGACGATCAGAGACCAACTCCTTCTGATAAAATTCTTTCATATGCCCAATTAAAAAAAGAAGATTCTATACTTGTAGCTACAGGATCCCACGAGAGACCGGGTAACACATTCCTTTCTAAATTTAATAGAGAGGTAATTATACACGATGCGGAAAAAAGTAAGTTCACGTTTTATGGTGAGACCTCCAACGGCAACGCTGTGTACTTGAACAGTACCCTCGATGCTTTTGAAAAAATCGTGGCTATCAATTCAGTGGAGCCACATTATTTTGCTGGATTTACCGGAGGAAGAAAAAGTTTCATTCCTGGAGTAGCAAAGTATGAAACCATAGAGAGGAATCATAAACTCGCTTTGGATGAACATGCACAAATATTGAGACTTAAGGGTAATCCTCTGCATGAAGAGATGGTAGAAATCTGCAAGATGGTATTAGAACAAAAAGATGTGTTCTGCATGAATCTGGTACTGGACAAAGAAGGTAATATTGCCACTATAAAATACGGCGATATAATAAAATCTTTTTATGAAGCGGCAGAAATTGCCAAAGAAATTTTCGCTGT
This sequence comes from Methanomicrobia archaeon, assembly GCA_023133315.1. Lineage (GTDB taxonomy): Archaea > Methanobacteriota_B > Thermococci > Methanofastidiosales > B48-G16 > B48-G16. Next base: position 817 of record JAGLWR010000064.1, read on the forward strand.
CAAAACAAATAAACTATATGATAATGTCATCACAGTTGCGAAAAGTCCCATGGATGTTAATCTCGATCAGTCCCATAAAGCTATAGAAAACGTGAAAAAAGTGGTGAAAGAAAACGGCAATTTAATTTTAGTTTCCCAGTGCAGAGATGGAATAGGTTACCCCTCACATTATTACGATCTGCTGATAAGTGGTACACCTGAAGAAGTATTCGAAAAAATTAGAAAAAACTATAAATTGGGATGGCATAAAACAGCAAAAATTCTAGAGGGCATGCAAAAATTTAAACTTTATGCTATTACAGATATAGATGATGATCTCCTCAAAAAAGGTCACATACAGCCATTTACATTTTCCGATATGGAATCCTTGGAAGGTGATACATTACTCGTACCTGATGGCACAGCTACTGTTCCGTATTGTGATGTATCGTAGCTTCACACCTTTTTGTTAGATCATTATTTTTTATATTTTAGATGGAAATTAGGATATTCGTTCATAAATTTTCTTACTAATGAGAATCTGGATCATATAATAAAAATAAAGGTTTTAAGCATAAAAGTCTTTAAGATGTTTATACAAGAGAGAATTATTTTCTGGTAAATTGGAAAAAAATCTCGGTTTGGGCCTTTCCAAAATCTTAAGTGAGTTTTTATGGTTTTTACCAGTAAAACAGTATAGGGAAGGGAACTTACCACCTTTAAATCTATCAATTATTTTGATGTAAAGAAAATAGAAATAATATCAACCAAAACATTTATAAAGACTATACACATATTAGAGTACAGATAAGAGATATTTTTCTTTTACCTGTATTCTAAGAAGACTATAGTCAAAAAGGAAGTGAATCTTGCCTACCTATGCCCTCCCTCGGCTTGAAAATGCTTCTTTTCAGATACCCTAACTCATTTTTGACTATTGTAGAGAAAAGTACTTATTTCTCCTCGAATAAAGGTGTAGTATGGTACTGAAAAAGGGACCATTTGCGAGAAAAATAGTAATAGTATTATTAATAGTCGTATTGGGCTGCACATCGAGCTGTATAAATGACAATCTGCCACGCTCCACAGAACATTCAGCGACAACGCCAGAAACAACATCGGTACCCTCTACCACATCAGTTCCTACAACGCCAATTCAAACAACTACAGTGCCCACAACACCAGAAGACGAGATCTCATCTCCTGCCCCAATCAAATCGCCACCGCCCCAACCAGAATTCGCTGATAAGATGGATCTCTGGAACCTAAAAAGTGGGCCACATCTGCGCGGTGCCAACATCTACCAGCGCCGCGTATATCCCGAGCTTGATGGCCCAGACTTTATGGGACATAATCCTGTAGGTCCTCCCTATACTCAGGAAGACTTTAGCCGATTGGCTGCACTTGGTGCCAATTACGTCAATATCTCCCACCCTGGTTTGTTTACCGAAACCCCGCCCTACACTCTTGACCAAAACATTCAGGACAATCTAGATAATCTACTCGACATGATTGCTAAAGCTGACATGTTTGCTGTAATCAGTTTTCGTACCGGCCCAAGTCGCAGTGAGTTCACTTTTATGCTGGAGGATGTAGGCGACTGGTTCGACGAGAGTTATCTCAACGATACCATATGGCAGGATCAAGCGGCCCAAGATGCTTGGGGAGCGATGTGGCGCTACACTGCTGAACGCTATCGAGATAACCCCATTGTGATAGGCTACGATCTGATGGTGGAACCAAACTCCAACGAAGTGGGTAGCGACTTTATTAATGATCGCTTGGATATATGGGATCCAGACGAATTTTACGCTAATTATGAAAATACTCTGTACGATTGGAATCAATTATATCCTCTCATTATTGCTGCCATTCGTGAAGTGGATCCTGATACACCTATCTTAGTAGGTGGAAACGGTTACAGTGCCGTTGAGTGGCTTCCCTATCTTAAAGTGATCAGTAACCCACACATGGTCTGCGTGGTGCATCAGTACGCGCCGCATCAATACACACACCAGTGGTGGAACTCTAGAGACTGCACGTATCCAGGAACGTGTGATACAGATTGGGACGGAAACAAAGAGCAGTTGGACCGTATTTGGTTGGAGAATCTACTTTCAACTATTGATAGATTTATGGCCAAGTATGATGTAGCGATAGCGGTGAACGAGTTCGGTGTTGTGCGCTGGGTGCCTGGCGCAACTGAGTTTATGGACGACCAGATGGACCTGTTTGAACAGCGAGGCATGAACTATGCACTGTGGTCATGGGAAACCTCGTGGAAACTCTACGAAGAGGAGGTGGATGCCTTCAACTTCCGATATGGTCCTGATCCCCACAATCACAAAGACATCGCATCCAGTGACATGATTGATGTCATTATTAAATACTGGGGGTATAATACTATACGTCCATCAAATGTAATTTTTGCAGGAAGTGATCCCACTACCGGTACACCTGCCCCTCCTGCAACAGAAACACCATCTCCCTCAGAAGCACTACTCGCACACGTCTCTCATTGGTTATACATGATCGACGTCAATCTGGAACCTGAGATCGTGGAACGCATTGTTACATCCACTTACGATATGGTAGTGCTCGATTTTATCCCTTCTGAGGAAAACAACACAGAATACCCCATGGCCGAAGTAGTAACACAACTGCACAATGCACCCCATCCAAAGCTTGTCATTGCATACATCGACATCGGTGAAGCGGAAGAGTATCGTACTTATTGGCAGGCGGATTGGCGCGTCGGTAACCCGAAATGGATCGCAGGAGAAGACCCGGATGGGTGGGAAGGCAACTTTCCCGTCGCCTATTGGTACAATGAGTGGCGTGATATCTGGCTGGGAAAAAAAGGATATTTGCAAGCCATCCTTGACGCAGGATTTGATGGAGTTTACTTGGATTGGATAGAGGCCTACTCTGACGATAATGTAATTACCCTCGCCAAGAGAGACGACGTAGACCCATTGGAGGAAATGGTCCGGTGGGTGAAAGACATCGCAGAGTTCACCCGGGCGCAACAATCTGATTTTATCGTCATTGCACAAAACGCGGCTGAATTAGCTGTGTGCGATGATTACCTGGCTATTGTTGACGCCGTTGCCCAAGAACAAGTGTGGTTTGACGGAGGAGCAGATAACAATCCACCCGGTGACTGCCCTCTGCCCCGTACTGAAGCTGAAATAGACACCGAATCTTACCGTACCTCCCTCTCCATACCCTGCCGCCGCTGCTTCGATAACAATCTCAACAGTCCGCTGCACACCAGCAGTGAGGAATACCTGCACTACCTCGCCATCGCCAAGGACAAGGGGAAAATTATTTTCACTGTGGACTATGCACTGAAATCAGAAAATATCGCCTGGGTCTACAACATGTCACGAGCACTGGGGTTTGTTTCCTTTGTGAGTAATCGAGCACTGGATCGCTATATAGAACCGTGGGATTGATCAGGAGTTTAACCAACAAATTTTGTCAAAAGCTGTCCTAGCCGAGGTATCTTTTCTTTTACATTAAGGTTTCTTAAAGCCAGCCATAAAGAAGCTTGATTACTTGTAACTACAGGAGTTCCGAACTCTTTTTCCAAAGGTTCAATTATCTCGAAGGTTCTCAAATTGGTGCAGCTGATAAAAATTGCATCGACTTCTTTCGTAAACATTTCTTTTGCTATTTTATAAGCTTCATGAGGTTCAAGTTTTCCTATTTTTGTATTATCAACGAATCCCATTCCTCTGATGTCAAGAACTTCCATCTTGTTGGCCTCTAGAAATTCTCTCTCCATTTTATTTATTTCATTGGTATAAGGAGTAACAATAATAACTCGCTGAGCATCTAAAATTTTTAAAGCTTCGATAACAGCTGAGCTTGTAGTGATTACGGGGGTACTTATTTCTCTTTCAATCTTCTTCTCAATATCGCTCTCAAATTGAGCTCCTCCAATAAAGCTACCACTTGTGCATCCGTAGAGAACTAAATCAATTTGTGCGTCTTTTAAAAGTCTGGCACTTTCAAGAGCTGAAGCGTACATCTTTATTAGCTCCTCTTTAGTTACCTCTTTTAGAGACATTCGCGAAGTATGAAGAGAAACACCATTGGGCAAAACTCTGTGTAACTCCATCTCCATTGTGGTATTGGCTGAAGGAACTATGAGTCCAACTCTGTGTCCATACATTAAACTTACTTGGAAGATGAATATATAATCCTTAGGGTTTGGTGAACCAAATTGAATATTCCCATTTTCTCACCTCTTCCTTAAATTCCACAATCCTTTCATAAACCATCTCTTTTTATTTCCGAGAAGTGGAGACAATTTCACTTCGTACAGAACTTCACCGCAACGGGTGTCAAAATCGCCATGATGATGAAAATCCAAATCATGCCACCAATAAAAGTCCAGATCGTTTCACTTAGTCCAAATGTACCACGGAGATCGGCAAAGTAATTGCCTATTCCAAGAAAAAAATAGGAAAACGCTGCCAGCAACATTCCGCCAATTCCTATGACGTACCCCAAGGGCGTAAGTTTTCTCTTTTTGCCTTCAGGTTTTGAAATTTTTTTCTCTTTTAATTCTTTTTTTGACAGATCGAAACCACAATTTTCACAGAATAAAGAATCTTCTTTAATCGGAGATCCGCATTTTGGACAGAATTTGTTTTTTTTCATATTATCGTAATATTATACACTCCTCTTTATAAATATCTATACCTTTAACCGCAGTCAACAGAGTTGAACGATAGATTTCCTTACTTTGTAGCATTATATTCTTCCAATAGTTCAGTAAATCTCTCTATGCATGCAGTAGCAGTTTCCAAATACTCTGTTTTCTTCATTAAATCTTTTTGATCACGATTTCTTGCGCCTCTCTCTCCATAGTATCCTGCCCATCTGCAGGCATTTAAAATCTTAACAAACTCTCTTTTGGCAGGTTCCAGCTCCGGAGACGCAGTGAACTCCTTTTCCTCGTCTAATGCTTTCTTTGCAAAATCATAGAGATCTTTGCAATGTCTTTCAAGTGCTTCCCAATCTTCTGCATCGATAGATTCTTTTATTAACTCACATGTTTTCGTCAAATCACTCAAAGTTTCTGTTGTCCATAAGAGATACTCTTCATCTTGGTAAGTTACAGGTAGCGAAGTCGGTACTGGTGTAGTAGGTGCAGGAGTCGTCGTTTGTATAATTGTTCCCTCTGGTTCTTGGATTGGAGTTTCAGTGAGAGCGGTTTTCCATAACTCTGAAAAGACTAAATATGTTACACCGATTATCACAACTGCGATTATAGCTATAATTACAATCATCTTTGGAACAACTTTCTTTGAAGGTTTTTTCTCTTTTGGTTCTCCTTTTGATAGAGCAAAACCACAGTTCTCACAAAATAAAGAACCTTCTTTAATCTGAGATCCGCATTTTGGACAGAATTTCATGCCTTTTTCTTTCTCCTTGACAGGTGCGTATTTCTCAGTCACTGTCTGTGGTATTGTGCTCGCTGCCCGCTCTAGTTCGTTCATATGATTTTCCAGTGCTTGGATCCCTTCGCTATTAAGTACCGCAATCATCAATCCAACAAACGCTGGTTTTCGTGTGGCATTTACGAGACGAATGAGGCCATCTGCTATCTGAGACTTCGTTATGGGATGGTTATATGGATCCACTCCTGTGTCCAACGCTCTAATAGCTTCATCAATGTTTCTGCAAATTATTGGAATCTGTTCCTGTGCTTCACCCACCCCAGTACCGAAGGTAAAAGTTCCTGTTGGATATTTTTGAGGCAATTCAGAAATTTTGGATTTTAGAGCCAGTAGTTCCTGAACTATTTCAGATGTATTTTTTTTCTTGCCTGACGATTCATCAGATACTCTCATTGTCTTACCTCTTTTTCCTTTATAAATCGCAAACAGCCTGCTGCATCTCCCTCAAGGGAATACGAACTACTTCATTTGCCGAGATCGGCTTGTTGCATAAATCGCAATACATTTTA
>JAGLWR010000065.1 GCA_023133315.1 Methanomicrobia archaeon
ATTGGCAGAGATTATTTTACCGTCTGGAGTAGCTTGGTACACCCCATCAAACACGTTTTCAAAGAGCCCCCGGAATTTGGCCTCGGAGAGCCGCAGCTCTTTCTCCACTTGCTTGCGTTGGGTTTCTAATTTTTCCAATTCTTTTATTTCTTTGTGTAATTCTTTTATGATTCGATCCTTTGATTTGTTCTCACCTTTATTTTTCATTCATGCACCTTTAAAATTAATAGCGACTCCACTTAGGTGATGTACAGGCTTCTGCTTTGAGTTCTTACAAACGAAAAGATGGTGATTCCACTAGTAAATAAACCTTGATGAAGCTATTATAATTTTTTTGTCATATCTCACTTTCATTTTTATTATTGTAGTTCATCTATTTAAAATTATCTATTTAAAATATATATCTTAAAAAATATTTATAAATTATCAAGTTAAAAAAAAATTTCTTTTTAATTTTTGAGTTCTTTTATTAATTAGCAGAGTGAGAGTCTATTATTACTTATGCTCAAAACCCTCACAGAAATAGTAAGCAGGTACTTTTTTTCCATGTTTTTTGCAGTAACCGAATTCTTCTGTTTCTTTTTCATAATGCATACATAAAAGGCATTTTTTGTCTCCTTTGCCCAAAAAAGGTTTTTGAATCTTTTCAATTATTTTTTCTCTTCTTTTTTCTTCTTTCTCGATAGATTCTTTTCTTCTTTTTATCATTTTTTCAACATCTGGAAGTTCGTTCATTGTTATTACTTTTTTTATAATTATTTTAAGGTTTTGCATTTGTGCAAAAAACTCAACAGTAAAGTTTTTATTCTCCACTTTCTTAGTTATCACATGTCCAAGATCGGTGATGAAAAAATTGTTGAACTTCACAAGAAGGGGTTAACGGACAGGGAGATGGCCGAGGTTCTGGGAGTCTCTCAAAGTTCTGTAAATTACAGGAGACAGAGACTTGGACTGAAAAACAATTATCATGAAAAAAAGAAAAAATTTGATGAAGATAAATTTTTGGAGTTATACCATTTGGGATATACTGACAGAGAGATAGCTGAAAAACTGAAACTCACTACTCCGGCAATAAATTATAGAAGAGTTAAACTCGAGTTAAAAAGTAACAGAGAGCTTCCTGACCTTAGTGAGGTCATGACTTTACATTCACGGGGGTATACCCCACAACAGATAGCTGAAGATCTTAAAGTCTCGTTGGCTTTGGTGAGAGTAAGTTTGGAAAAAGCATCGGTATAAAAATTAAAAATAAAGGAGGGTGTGGAATGAAGAGGATGGTGTTAATTATCCTCGTATTATGCTCCTTCATAGAGCTTGGAGCATCGCAAGAGGATAATATAAGAATAAACGAGTTTTGCATAAAGGGGGGAGAATGGATAGAATTTTACAATCCTACAGGTTCGAATGTTGTGCTTGATGGATATTCTTTAGAAACAAAGGAAGGGTCGTTTGAATTTACAACAGAGATAATACTTTCTAACGGTTTTTACATTGTAGAAACTTCAAGTTTTTTTGACAACGACGGCGACATAATAGTTCTCAGAGATAACAGCAACGCAACCATTGATACGGTATCTTATGGATATGAGGGGTACGCTCCTGCGCCCCCAAGTCATGAATCTTCTGCTCTGGACAGCAACGGCAGATGGACTATAGATTTTTCTCCAACGAAAAACGCCGAGAATAATGTTCCCGGTGCGAATCTTGGAAGTTCCCTTATGATAAATGAGATCTATGAAAAAAAGATAGAGTTTTATAATCCTCAAGAAACTCCGATAAACATCAAAGACTTCTTCATAACGGATGGGGACAAGATTGATAATATAGATCTTAATTCTACTATAAATCCTCATAATGTGCTTGTTTTCGAGACTGCAATAACCTTTACAGAAAAAGATGTTCTGTATCTATTCGATTCTTTGGGGATACTCATAGACATGATGGGATGTTTCGGGCACAAAACCGTGGAGAGTATCCAGAGAATACCAGATGGAGATCCAACATTTGGGTACTCATGGGATACTTCAGAGGTTTACGACGCGTGCGAATCTTTGGGATGTTTAAACGATTTTTTTATAATAAGTGAGGTTTACGAGAATTTTATAGAGCTTTACACGCCAATACCGAGGGATGTGTCATTTTCTATTACTTTAGAGACTAAGAGAGAGTTCACCGTTTTTGTGGATAAATTTTTAATTATATCTAATAGCGATGGATCTTTTTTCAGGGAGTTTGGTTTTCATCCAGACATCGTGATCAACGAAAGATTTAATGAGATATTTCTGGAGTTTAAGGAAATAGAAGATCACCTCATGTACGATCATGGAACTCTGGCAAGAATTCCGATAAAACTAAACTCGGATTTTGAAGAGACAAAACCTACTCCGAATGAATATAATAAATTATATTCCTTAGAACCCCCTCTCATACTTACAGAAATAATGTATAATCCCAAAAAACCGCAACTTGATAAATATTATGAGTGGATAGAGGTGTACAATCGCAGCGAACTTCCTTACGACCCAAAAGATCTGTATTTTGAGAATAAAAAGATAAATGGGGATCCAATACCCCCGGGAGAATATGCTGTGATAGCGGATTCGGATACGCTGCTCTTTGACGAAATAGAGATAAAAAACAAACTTACTCTAGAGGGGAATCTTTCTTTATCAAATTCCGGAGATTATGTTGCCATCATGGAAGGAGACGTAATTCTCGATGACGTAACGTACTATAAGAACGCATGCAAAGAAGGTTTTTCTTTAGAGAAAATAGATGGTGTCTGGAGAAGAGGCAGATTTGGAGGAACTCCCGGATATGTAATACAAAGAGAAGAACCTATAGAAACAGAATACAATAAGATATTTTACATATTTAAGAATAATGATGAACTGGAAAAAGAGATCGCTGAGAAAATTGCAGAACTGGAGAAAACTTCTCTCTCTAACTCAGAAGAGTTTCTCTCTATAAAAAATGAATTTGAGAACTTCAAAGGGGGATTTATAACAAAAAACAGGATTTTAAAGAATTTAAAGAGGAGGTTAAATTCTCTAAGAGTCTATGAAAAAAATATTCTCTTTCTGGAAAATAAGAATCAATACTATAAAATGAACACATCATTAAAACAGCGGTTAAACGAGCTTAATATAGAAGTCCGTTCCTGTACTAATTTTCCAGATTTAGAAAAGTATGATATCGTTTTTCTTACGAATCCTGAAAAAAATTTCGAAAGTGAAGAAATTCAAAAACTGGAAGAATATATGGAAGATGGAGGAATACTGATACTCTGCGGCACGTATAATACATACCTCAATACAGATCTGAACAGGATATCTAAAAAGCACGGCACAACGTTCGTTAAATCCAGTTTAAGAGATGATAAAAGCAACAGTGGAAAAAACTATTACGTCAGAGTAAAAGAGTTCCCGGATCTATCTCTTTATGAAGATATAAAGGAATTAAATATTTCGGGAGGAGCTCTTTTGCATAAAGAATGTACTGTTATTTTAAAAGGAAACGAGACCACGTATGCAGTAACAGAAAATGATACGCTTGAGAATTTTGCAATAATCACGTTGAAAAAAGTAGGAAAGGGGTATCTAATCTGTTCGGGTTCATCGCAGATGTTCACAACAGGTATAAAATATGGAGACAATCTGACGTTCACGATCGATCTTATAGAGTATTTACTTGATTTAAAGTAAAAAATCGTGTATTTTTCATTTGCATCTTATCTTTTAGTATGAAATAAAAACATTTATATAGTAATAGAAGATAACCATATCATGAACCCTTAATTAAGTAGGGATAAAATGGACGACGTAGATATTAAAAAGTCATTCGAAGATAATAAAATTTTGTTCTTATTATTACCAGTATTAGGATTTTTTTTCACGATAATTTATACTTTGATTGATATAGAATCCATATTTTTTGTTATCTTCTTATCTTTCATAATCAGTTTTATTCTAAGTTTTTCAATAGGCCATATAAGAAAAAATCCATCATTAGGTAAGAATATTAATTATATTATTCCCTTAATGGGTATATTGATATATTATGAATTTTTTTCCATCCGAAAAATTGACATTATATTGTTTTTGGGTATTTCTGTCATATATTGCAGTTTTTTGCCAAATTTTATCCTTTCAAAAATACTTAAAAATAAAATTATTTCATATAGCTTGAAATCTTTTATTCCACCAAAAGGTACTAATGTTAAAGAAGATATATCAAAAAATAAATTTTTGACATTAATTGAATGCTCAAAAAGTGATTTGGGAGAAATATATGAAACATATATTGAAAGTTCTACTCTTAAGATTTTTATAGAAAAAAATAAGAACTTTATTTCGATATTTTGTTTTGAGATTTTAAATAATAAAATATTAAAAACACTTGAAACAGAAGGTATAATTGAAGTTTTTAGTAAAATGTTTAAAAATTGGACCGAAAAGAAAAAAGTTGATAAAAAAATAATTGATAAGGTTTTTGAACCTTATATTCTTAAAATGGAATTTTCAAGAAAAACAATAGCTCCAATTGTGTTTTTGGGGGTAATTATCCTTATTGTATTTAAACTTGGAACTTCAAATGTTAAAAATTTTCTTTTAGAGAATAAAAAAGAAGTTTTTTTCACAGTGTTGGGATCACTTTTGACTTTTCTTTTTGCAATTATGTTGAAATTCTTTGGAGGTAGAAAAAAATGAAAAAGGATGTATATCTTTTGTTAATTTTATCCATTTTTTGTGTTTTGGGGATTAATCTTTATCTTTCTATCTTTATTCTACCACTCGAAGATCTGAATTTAAATAATATCCCTAAGCCTCATCATCGTTATTATCTCTATTTTAATAGCATTACCCCTATAATAGACATTACATATGAGGATGAAATTATTTTGAAATTTAGAAATTACAAAGATGTAACTTTACCAGAAAAATACTTAGGAGAGAATATTCAAACAATGGGTTATTTATATGACAAAGATCAGGAGAACTTTAGATCAATGTGTTTTTCTACAAAGGTAGTTCCAAGGGGAGATATCTTGATCAAAAAATTTAACTTGGTCCAGTCCAAAGAGAAGGATTTTCTCATTGAAATTGTAGATTTTGAAAAATGTGACAATTTCCAAATTTTTAATGTATTAAAATTTATTGAGATGGTAATTTATATCCTATCGGTATCTATTCTAATCATATTGGGAAAAAATTATTACAAATTCCAAAAAAGAGTATTAAATAATTAAAATATATCTATAAACATATATTTTTAAAATAAAAATTTATTGAAAACACCCAATTTCGTCAATTAATCTCTTGACTAGAGGTATAAGTTTAATAGATCTCACATTAGTATTGCCCTTTTCCTTGTATCTATATGCTTTTTGAATAAAAACCCTTGAAAAATATAGGCTCAAATTACCTATCTCTGCTTTTTGGATTTTACTTTTTCTAGATGATTTTTTAGCTTTGAATAATACCTCCTCTTGGAGCTTACGGAGATAAAACATATCTGCATAAAGAACTGTGAGAGCATCACATGTCCGGAACATTACATTGAGATGTAATTTACCTTTTCGAAATTTAAAATCACCAGCTATGGGACAGGGGACATATCCTGGTCTAACTTTGTCATAAAGATCAGCAGGGCGTAGAAAAACAAACGAAAGAATATTGTAGCCTGGTTTTTTTGTTAATTCAGTAACTATCTTATCAATTTGATTTATATAGGATAAATCTGATCTCTTGGGTATGTCAGGATATTCTAACAATCTTTTTCTATAACTTGGCTTATAAGGAAAATCTCTTGTATTCTCATATACCCGTGTTGCTTTATCCCACCCTTTTCTTGCAGGATCACCAATAATATTGAAAAAAATGTCTTTAAATTCCACAAACTGATCTTTTTTATGCCGAGAGCTTTGAAGAAGGCAATTTAGGATTTCTAAATAATTGCCGTTATCCTGACCTTCTTTAATAACGAGTTCTAAAATATTTTTTAAAGCTTGGAGATCGTTATCATTTCGAATCAAAAAACTCATGATATCGCCTAATTTGATAAATGAGATATAAGGGCTAAAATTGAAAATATAGAGGCTAAAATTAATCCTCCAGAAAGATATTTGGACATTCTTTTAATGAATTGATACCGATATTTCTGGAGTAATTGGAGAATAAAAACCTGCTCTAGATCTTCCCTAATAAAATCATAAGGGTCTTCTGTGTACTCCAACCATCGATTTGTCGAAGCTTTAAAAGAGTTTATAACGCTTTCAATTTGTTTTTTTGCTTCATCTTTGTTTTTACTTAACGAAGAATCCATCAGATAAGGTAGGTTGTAAATAAAATACCAACTCCTAATATCAGCAATTTTTCTGTAAGGATGATCTTCCCCAAGACTTTCATTGTAAAAATAAATTAGAAGTAACCCTAAAATGAGTATAATTAATACTGCGAGTAAAATAAAAATCTTAGTAAAAAAACATAATCCAGTCCAGTATTTAGATATAAGTGTAATAGCGGCTATGGAACTTGCACAAAAAGCTAATCCGATGTCTAGAAAATGAAGTCTTATTTTGTCGTACCAGTCATGTCTACCGATACAATACAAGATCATTCTATATAATCTTTCTTGGTATTCTTCTAAATTTGGGTATTTTTTCTTGTTAATTATTTCTTTCTGTACTTCCTTAAATTCCTTTTTCTTTTCCTTA
>JAGLWR010000066.1 GCA_023133315.1 Methanomicrobia archaeon
CTATATGTTTTGCAGTGATCTCCATGGGATCAATAAGGGGAACATCTAATCTAACGCTTTCCAAAGCCAACGGGATTTCTGTACAGCCTGCTATGACCATCTCTGATCCTCTATTACTCATCCTTCCGCAGAGATCTCTTAGAAAAGATCTAGCTTCCTTGATCTTACCTTTCTTTATCTCATTGTAAATATTCTCCATAAGCTTTTTCTGTTCTTCTTTTTCTGGTGTTAAAATAGTGTACTGTGTATCTTCAAATATTTTTTGATAGATTTTTGATTCTACCGTTCCAGAGGAAGCCAACAATCCAATATTTTTTACCTCAGGATATTTTTCTTTAATATGGGCTCTTGTCGTTTCCAGAATACTGATTATCTCAATTTTTGCTTCTTTTCTCAGATCATCTATGAAATAGTGAGCAGTGTTGCAGGGAATGACTATGAGATCTGCTCCAAAACTTTCCAGTAATCTCAGACTTTCTAAAAGTTTTGGCAAAGGGCTGGGACCTTCTCCCAGTATGTGTTTTGTCCTATCGGGTATTTGGGGATTGCTATCTATAATTATATGGATGTGATCCTGATCTTTTTCCACACAGGTAGCCTTCGTGATTTTTTTGAAAAAGTATATCGTTGCTTCAGGCCCCATGCCTCCAATTATACCAAGTGTTTTATCTTTCATACACAATTCACTTGAGAGAGTTCTCTATTTTAATAAAAGCCTCTTCAATTTTCTCATTCGGTGCCGTATATGCCATCCTTAAATGATACTCTCCACATTCACCAAACGCGAAACCTGGCACTGTCGCTACATGTGCCTCTCGTAACAATTTCTTGGCAAATTCTATCGATTTCATTTTAAGATCATACGATGGAAACACGTAAAATGCACCTTTAGGTTTTTTGCACTCAAAAATATCTGATTTTTCTATCAATTTCATGATAAAGTTTCTTCTTTTTCTATATTCCTTCACCATTTTTTGCACAAATCTCTCAGATTCTTCCGAAACGAGTGCCTCTAATGCTCCCATCTGTGCGAACGCAGTGACACACGATGCCGAGTGCTGGTATATCTTTACCATGCCCTCTATTATATCCTTAGGTGCATGCACGTAGCCTAATCTCCACCCCGTCATGGCATGGCTCTTGGAAAATCCGTTGACAGTAATGATATTTTCGTATTCTGATCCAGGACTATAAAACTCACCTTCGTAAAGAAGTTTCTCATAGATTTCGTCTGTGAACACGTAACTCCCATTATCTTCAGCAATTTCTACAATCCCCTTTAGTATTTTCGGAGGATACACTGCACCTGTAGGATTACAGGGAGAATTTACCACGATCATTTTTGTTGATTTATCCATATGCTCTGTAATGACATCTAAATCAGGAACGAATCCTTCTTCTTCCTCTGTGGCTATTCTTGTAACTTGTGCCTCTGACAACTCTGCAATGGACTCGTATGAGACCCAAGCAGGATCGAGAAGTACCACATTATCTCCCTTTTCAAGGATGGCCTGAGCAGCGAGATAAATGCCAAATTTTGCACCCACAGTGACGACTATGTCCTCTGGATCAGCATCAATGTGATTATCATTCTTTAATTTTCTTGCTATTGCTTTTCTCAGTTCAAAATCCCCTTTCGTCGGCTCGTAATGTGTTTTTCCAGAGTTTAACGCCCTTGTCGCTGCATCTCGTATATTTTTAGGAGTATCAAAATCTGGTTCACCTGCTCCTAACGATATAATGTCAATGCCTTGTCTCTTTAACATCTTTACTTCGGCATCTATTTCTTCCGTAGCAGATGGTCTTAAATTTCTCACTTTTTGGCACAACATACATTATCCGTTTATTTTCTGATTTAATATTTTCTCCCTATTATAAAAGGCAGAGATAGATCATGTTAATGTGGTTTTTCATGGCAGAAGGGGAACTATTATTATAAATCCAATGAATAGAAATATAAAAGGATATTAATAAATAATGGAAAGTTGTTTTTCAGCCTTTATATTTCCTAGTCAGTGCGCCCTTTACACTATATCTCAGGAACTCCACCAATTGTGCATGTAGGGTATCTGGAAGATCATCACAGAATAGGCCTGGATATGGACTCCCATTCATGCCCACTCCTCCAGCATCGACACATTCTCTCATAGCTCTGATTTCATATGCTCTGTCGTGGAGAATATCCATATTTTTATTTTTTCCTGCCAACACCGCTGCGATCCCGTGGGCGCCCCAGTTTGACACCGAGGCAGCCACAAGAATGTCTGTCTCAGTAACGCAGGCAATACCTCCTTTACATGGGCATTGGCAGCGTTCTCCATAAGCTACTTCTTTTCTCACCGTTTTTATAACTTTTCCCATGCCTATTTCATTGCCACCATCTCCAATTCCTACTGTCAGTATCTTCTGATTTTTCGCTTCCTCTATCAATACATCAATTTCAGCAGTACATTCTGAGATATCCAATCCTGCCATATTGTGATATATGCCCTTTCTATTTTTTCCTATTCGCTCTATAGAAATCACCGCTTTCGGTTTGAATTCTTCTACAAGTTCTTTCGATCGCTCTTTTTCCTTGCCTTTGGGAAATTCGACAATGGTAGCAACGCGCTCATATTTTTGTGCACTCTCAAAGGGTAGTACGTTGAGACCGATTCCTCTCAACGTATGTAGCATCATATTTTCGTACATCTTTTCCACTATGATTATTGGTTTTGCACCCAAACTTATGCATAGCGCCCGTGCAAGGGAAGCTGTCCCAATGGGTCCATCTGTTTCTCCTACATTTAGATCTGGATATGTGCAACCTGTAGTAATGAATACTGTGTCTCCCTTTTCGATAACGTTTGAGAGTCCTTCAGCTGCTTTAAAGGTGAGCGGTTCATCATTGGAATCCTTTCGAGCACTTTGATAAATGCATCCGATTGCACCTCTCGCAAGTATATCTGTTGTAATAAGTCTATCTATAGTTTCACCTAATTTTCTCACTATTTCTTTATCTAACATAGTACTTCCTCCTTATATACCAAAACTAATTGATTCATATGAATTTTATACATCTCTATATTGATATATTATAATATGTTTTCATCACTCCTTTAAATTTATTCCATTCGCCATTTATAGGAGGAGGTAGTTCTGGAAAATTCTTTGCGATATGATCCGGGTCCTTTAATCCTCCCGTTGTCATTACACAGACCACCATACTGTCACTGTCGATATATTCTTCCTCTCTTAATTTTTGTGCTGCTGCGAGGGCTACCGCGGAGGTTGTGCTGGAGTAAATACCCTCTTTTCTAGCAAAAGAGAGTAGTGCACTCATTATTTCGTCATCTTTAACTGCTACAGCTCTTCCATTTGAATCTTTTATCGCTCTATATGCCTTGTAACTGACCTTAGGAGCTACAACGTGTCTCGCTATTGTTTTTTTTGGAAATACTTCCTTTATTTTTTCACTCTTGTCAAGAAACGTTTTTGTAAGTGAACCACATGCAGCTGTTTCTGCTGCAATCATAGCAGGTAAAGAATCAATTAACCCTATCTTATAGAGATCGGTAAACCCTCGCCACACACCATACAGCCCAAAGCCCTGCCCTGTTGGAACAATTATCTTCTCAGGAACATCCCAGTTAAGCTGTTCGCAGATTTCATAGGCAATTGTCTTGTATCCTTCTTGGCTATAAGGATCACCTGTAGGTGACGGTGTATAACTCGAAACAGGGTGACCTTTAAGGATATCCACGCATTTTTTCATCAACTCGTAGCGATCTTCGTATCTTTTTAAATAAATGATTTTTCCTCCATACGATAATGTCTGTAAGATTGCCTGTTTGGATTCATCTAAATTTTCAAAACTAATTGTTTCTAAATTATATTTAGTACTGTATGCAGATGCTGCGGCTGCAAGATTCCCTCCTCCTGCTATAAGATATTTAGAGCCAAACCGTCTTGCGACAGAAGCACCAACAGAAACCAATCTATCCTTAAAAGAATACGTAGGATTTCTAGATTCGTCTTTTACGAATAGCTTTTTAATCTCTAATTCTGCGCCCAAACTATTACATTCTAACAATGGAGTTTCCCCTTCCCTCAAATCTGTCTTTATTTCTCTGGAATCTATAGGCAACAGTTCTTCATATTTCCATAAACCAGATCTTTTTCTTTTTTCAAGGGCGTTTTTATCTATTTTTTCTTTAATCATTTCATAATCATAGGAAACAATAAGATTTGATGAGAAATTCTCTTCTTTACAATGGGGACATCCTTCAAACATTCTCCCGAGTTCATACTCTTTCCCACAATTCAAACACTTTAGATTCGTTTCGTACATACAATTCCCTCAATAAATAACGTTAGCTTACTTTTTATAACAATCTTTTATTTTTTTCCCCTATAATAAAAGCACTTGATTGAACAGTTGGAGATATTTTATTTTTTTAACTCAATAATCATTGTTAACCTTTTGTCACTAGTTCAAGAATTTCTTCGCAATTCATACCCATTATTCCAAGATTATCTACAGTTACCCCTTTTTGCCAGTAGTTCACCGAATCGACGAGAGACCACAAGGATATAAGCCTTTTTGTAGCCTCAGATGGAACTCTAAGAAGATCACACATTGATGCAAGAGGAACAAGGCCATAGAGAAGATCTTCCTGTATGTAACTGAATATATTAGGCAGAACGTATTCTTTATAGGCCTTGCAGTTCCTGATAATTTCATATGTTGAGTTACCCTTCGTCTCATAGTATTCCTTTACCATATCGCGTGCTGGTAATAAATCAAGATTTAGTTTTTGTATGAGCTTCATTCTTTCAGCGTCAACGGCATCGATAATTCTGGCAATTTTGGGTGAAATGCCTTCATGATAAAATTTAAATGTATCCTCTTTTTTTTCTATCTCTCCGAGATTAAAAAGGGCGATGGGCACGTGGAGTATGGGATTAAAACTTTCGAGACTTGTTTCCAGCACATTGTTTCCTGGAATCAATTGAGGTAACACAGGACTGAGTTTTTGATACACTGAAGATGTCTTGGACGCAGGATACGCTGCTATTCTCATTTTCGATTTAATCCCTGAGATTTTTACATGTCCAGGTTCTACAATTTCACTGGCGAGGGGTAGGAGTGTGGTTTCTGCAATGGTAGTATTACTATATCGAACGCGAGAAAGAAGAAATCGAAGTCTTAGTGCTGCCCAGTATCCTGTAAAAATAACAACCATTGCGTTTTTTTCGAGATATGAAAGACAACTTTTAATGAGAGGTTCATGCCCAAAAGCTCTGGTGGTAATTAGAATGCAATCAACATCTCTGACAATGTTTTTAATATCTGAGGATGCTTTCTGTATTTCGGCAGTGCCTTCGATTACACCAGAAACTTTAAGATTTCCAGATTCTGCAATTGAAGCAATTTTTTCTGGTGTTCTATTATACAAATTAATTTTATGTCCCCTTAAGGCTAAATATCCGGCAATGCCCTGACCCGCACTACCACCTCCAAGAACGGCAAATTTCATGATAAACTCACTTTAAATTTGTATTTTTTATAGACTATGAAATAGTTTTCCATACTTATTTATCCTTCCTTTAAAATTTATTTTTTTCAAATTTATAACCTCTTCTACTTTCTTATCAAACATTTTTATTTTCTGTTTATACTACCTTACATGGATTATTTATCTAACAAATTTTTAATTCTTTTCTTTATTATAATAGTGATTTTTTTTATGTCCATATCTCGCTTCATTGAGATACAGTACCTAAAATAGTAGGAGTAAACCTTTAATATAAACCTGATAAGGAAAAAGTGGTGAGAAAAAATGTCATCAAAAAAGCCGATGAATGGAAGAGATTTTCTAACTCTTAAAGACTATACGAGAGAAGAGTTACTGAAATTGCTTGATACTGCAGTAGAATTGAAAGATAAGGTTCAAAGAGGAGAACCGCACGAACTTTTGAAAGGAAAAACTTTGGCAATGATATTTGAATGGGAATCTACAAGAACAAGAACGTCGTTTGAAGTCGGAATGGAGCAGTTAGGCGGTCATGCTATATATTATCCTCCAGGTTCTTCATGGGGAAAAGGAAAGGAACCATTGAAACATAAAGCATCAGTTTTGTCCAGATATGTCGATGGAATTATGTTCAGAGCATTTAATTTTTCTGATCAGCTGGAGATGGCAAAATGGGCAGACGTTCCTGTTATTAATGCAAACAGTGAAGCTGGACACCCCTGTCAAATTATGGCTGACTTTATGACAGTGTATGAGAGAAAGGGAACCCTTGAAAGAGTCAAATATGTAATGATGTGGGGATACTGTCCTTACAGCAAGCCATTGGGGATCGTAAATTCAACGTTGGAAGCTGGATCAAAGCTTGGGATGGACTTAGTTCTGGCGTATCCTGAAGGATATGATCCAAATGCAGACGTGATGGAGTACGCAAGAGAACAGACAAAGAAACATGGTTCAACAATAACAGTAACCCATGATATGGAAGAGGCAGCTGAAAATGCGGACGTGATCCATGTTAAAGGATGGGCTCCAGATATATATGCAACAAAGGGTATGGAAGGTAAAGGAACGGAAGCGCCGCATATAAAAGAACCAAAAAAATACAAGCACTGGATTACTAACGATCACATTGTGTCACTTGCAAAAAAAGATGTTATGATAGAACACTCCTTACCGGCAGCCGTAGGTGACGA
>JAGLWR010000067.1 GCA_023133315.1 Methanomicrobia archaeon
GTTGTTTTAGAACTCATGATGAAAAAGGAAGGAGTATGGCCCGAGGAAAAGACAGATATAGAGTACTATATAGCCAACATAAGAAATGTGGATAAATATGTTTTCGGCATAGCAAGAAAGTTACGAGATAAAGGATGCAGAGTGTCATTTGATCTTACAGACAGAAATCTGGGCAATCAGGTCAAATATGCTGATAAAATAAACGCTCAAAATGTCATCTTTGTTGGCGAAAAAGAATTGAAAGAGGGTAAAGTACTCATAAAAAATATGGAAACGGGAGAACAGGAAAAGATAGAGATAGATAAAATTTAGTCGTTCTCTTTCGCTATCTCTGCAATGATCCAGTTTTTTACTTCACTTTTTTCATGTATCAGGTATTTTATCTCTTCGGGATTTGCTAAAGCTATTCTTATGAGCCACCCCACCGTATAACAATCATTGTTCAGTACCTCTGGATCGATCTCCAATTCTTCATTAACGTCTAAGATTATCCCGCTGAGAGGTATCGGTAACTCCTCTTCCCATTCGTTTTCATCGCTTCCGATAACACAGAAGATTTCCCCCCGTACGTACTCTTCTTCTTCAAAGGGCAGTTCTACAAAATCGAGAACTCCACTTTTCTGCAGATAGTTATCGATCCCTATCACTACGGTATTGTCTTTTTCACGTTTCACCCAGAGATGTTCAGGTGAGTAGTATAAGTTCTCAGGGAAAATGTAATCTCTGATGTTCACTTTATCACTTCATCTATTACCAGAGAAACCTTTTTAAAATTTTCGAAGGGGTTTGCGATTGTTCTACTAACTCCTATTATATAAGCCAAGAAGTAGCCGGGCGCGGATTCGAACCGCAGTCGCGAGGTCCAGAGCCTCGCAGGATTGGCCGCTACCCTACCCGGCTTTATTTTTATGTAGATCGGTTCATTTAATAATCTTACTGATCTCCTTGAACTCGGGCGTTCCTGCCTTTTTCAAGAGCTGGAAGAGCAGTATCTCAGCTGTCGTGAGATACACATTCTCCTGCATCATTCTTTTTAGAGAAGTTTCGTAATCTATTTTTTTTCTTGAAGAAGTGGCATCGACCACTACATAAGGAACATATCCCCTTTTAACGGCGTCTATAGCTGTATTTAAAACACAAACATGAGACTCTATTCCTAGAAGCACAAGATTTTTGATATTTAATCTTCCTACACTCTCCAGAAACCTTTCTTCTCCAAAACAGCTGAAATGTATCTTCTCTATAGGTTCTGTCTCTATAATCTTTGAGATCTCCTCAACTGTTTTTCCAAGCCCTTTAGGGTACTGCTCAGTAATTATTATAGGTATTTTCAGGATTTTAAAGGCCTTGATGACTTTTTCCGCGTTGGAAATGACCTCTTTTATATCAGAGATCACGGGGAGGAATTTCTCCTGCATATCGATTACTATCAGTGCTGTATCGTTTCTCTCCATAAATGAAAAAATTTGATCTGGTATTTAAAGGTTTTCACTAGGTCTCATATTTGAATGACTTCATCTTAAATGTATGAACTTATACCTTCAAGGTACTCCTACAATGAGAATGTTCACTCGGATCTTTTTTCATTGGTGAAAACGTTCACAATCGCAATTCTCTTTTCCGATCTTCTGACCATATCTTCCAGGGCTTCGGCTCCTTCCTCGATTACGTCCCCTTCTTTATATACTGATGCTGAAGGAAGTCCCGATTCCGTAAGGATAGCACCTTCACACTCCTTATCCCAGTATATCTGGACCACTCCACTGAATTCATCTTTCTGAAGTTTTTTCAGGAGTTTCTTTACATCTATGAACTCGGTGGTAAGATTTTCATACAGCGGTTCATTTTCAATAGAAAACAAGACCATCGTAACGATATACTCTTTCATATCGTAGGCACTGAACATTGCACCAGTCCTCACCAGATCAAATACCACGCTGTCCTTATCTATGACACTCACCCCTGAGTTAATCTTCAATACCTTCACGACTTTACCGGAATTATAGAGAAGAACATCTTTAGCATTTTTAAGTTTAACTTCAATAAAACCCGTGAGCTTTTTTTCCTTCATTTCGAGTATCAGTTCCTCTATTTTGATATAGTGTGATTTTAGATTCTGAACTAAAGGTTTATTCTTCAGAAGAAGCATTGTCATCACTTTCTTTCAGAAGATGCGAAAGATCCTCCTTTTCTAAAATTTTTATCATATATTTCCTCTCTACAGTTTGTATACCGAGATCTTTCATTATCTCCTCCCTGCTCTTATCTTCTTTTATTTCGCCTATGAGCTCATGCCACTTGATTCTTAATTGGAGTTCTTCATTATTCAGCTCTTCTATCTTGTAATCGAATGTTTTATCGATAGATTCTAAACTCTCTTTACCTAACTTATTATCATAAATGATAAAAACTAGGTTACCTTTTGAAAATAGTATTTCTCCTCTCTCAAATCTAATACTGCCTGTAAAGCGATTTTTTATCAAAGAATCAACGATCTTTTTTAAGTTTCCTCTTTTATATTTCACTTTTTTATTTTTCATTTTCAACTATACCTATTGTAAGCATAACTATTTAAATTTTTGTATTCCTTATTTAATTTATAAATCTAATTTTTCACTTCAAAAACTACAATATAATCGGGGGGAATCTTTGTTGGTATAGTTATCCAGTTCATGCTCATTCCCATCATCTCACAATCTCCCTCTCCAATAACTTTTATGGAATAGATGATCTTCTTATTTGCATCATCTATGTAAACGTGCTTCTCAAATTTTACAGAACATCCACTACCAGATGCATATTTTCCTAATAATGTGTTCTCAGAAAAATCAATATGCGGAAGAACAAAGTCCTTACATGCCGGACTGTCTGATTTATATTCTAAAAGCTCTTTATACTCTTCTTGCGAGTTTATGATAAACTCCTCAGGTATATGGTGAAGATACATGCCAGATGTCTTGTGAAGGGAGATACATGCTAGATCCTCGTTAAGATCTGAAAAACTAATCTCATTTTTTTGTTGGATACATCCTGTAACCAAAATCAATCCAATTAAGATAATACTTTTATTCATAGCATGTATAAAATCAGATTCCTTATTAATATTTATCATTCCATAACACACAATAGTAATCGAAGAGTGAGTATGATAAATACGCGCCTTTTAAACCTCTCCTCATTCCTTACAGTTATAAAATCATTCAATTGTCGAAATGTGATATATAAAAAGTCGTATCCAACTTGTTGGGTTACACCGAAAGCTTTAAATACCCTTAGATTAGAAATATCCCAGAATAGAAAAAATAAGAGGTGAGATAAATGGCTATAATAGCAAAGGCTTCAGTAGATAAGCTTATTAGAAAAGCAGGTGCGGACAGAGTTAGTGAAGACGCATCAAAAGAATTAGCGAAAATACTGGAGCAGGAAGGCATCGACCTCGCAAGAGAGGCCGTAGCCCTTGCTGAACACGCAGGAAGAAAAACTGTGAAAAAAGAAGACGTTGTTCTAGCAGTAAAGAGATAAAATTCTCTTTTTTTCTTTTTTATTTTATCAAACATAAAATATTTATTGTCGACTCTTTATTATCCTAATGATGAGTATTGAGAATGTCCTCACAGAAGGTGAAAGACACAACATAGAATTCAAATCCTATTTGAATAGTGAACATCTTTCTAAAGGGAGGAAGCAACGGTTGGCCTCTCAGATGAAGTTCAGACTGGAGAGAGGTGACGGTACAGCATATTATATCATAGGAGTTTACGATGATGGGAATGTTTGTGGTTTGACGGAAAAGAGGTTTTCAGAAACATTGAGAATTATAAAGAAAATATCCGGGGAAGTGGGAGCAGAAATAACAAGGGTAGAGAAATTTGATAAAAAAGGTGTTTTTGCAAGAGTTACAATAGAAAATAATCACGATATACAAAATAAAGGTCATATAGTGATTGGGACCATAGGGCATGTAGATCATGGAAAATCTACGCTCATTGGTAGCCTGATAACGGATCAGGAAGACGATGGATCGGGAAAAACGAGGATATTTTTGGATTTCTTACCACATGAGATAGAAAGAGGATTAACCGCTGAGATCGCTTATGCCGTTTATGGGTTCGATGAAGAAGGAAAACCCATGAAGCTCAAAAATCCTTTAAATAAGAAAGAAGTTGCTGAAGTTGTGAATAAAGCGAGTAGATTGATCTCGTTTGTTGACTGTCCCGGGCATGCACCATGGCTCAGAACGACAATAAGAGGCATTCTGGGTCAAAAGGTTGATTATGCATTTTTGGTAATAGACGCTTCAGACGGAATTACATCGATAACTAAGGAACACATGGGAATAGCGATGGCCATGGAAATGCCAATGATAATAGCTCTTACAAAGATGGACAAGGTGAATGAAGAAGAATTAAAGAATGTAGAGGAAAATCTCAGCATTCTGCTAAAAAAATTGGGCAGAGTACCGTACAAAATAAGAAATCCCGATATAACTGTAGAGAATGAAAAAATTGTGCCTATAGTGAGATGTTCGGCTGTTACAAAAGAAGGATTCGATCTTCTTGACAAACTTCTTCTCAATCTTCCAGAGAGATCCAAAAAACTTGAAAGATTGGAAAAACCATTTTTGATGTATATTGACAAAGTTTATTCTATAAAAGGAGTGGGAACAGTAGTCACAGGAAGAGTGATGCAGGGTACTGTAGAAAACAATAGAGATCTTTATTTAGGACCTTTTAAAGATGGATACAGGAAAATAAGGGGACAGACAATAATGGAGCATTATCATTATTTGAAGAAAGCCGAGGTCGGGGATGTTATAGGGATAGCATTGAAAAATATTAAAAGAGAGGAGATACGAAGAGGTATGGTACTCGCAGAGAAAGTAGGTAAAAGAGTGAAAGAGTTTATAGGAGATGTTTTTATACTTTCCCATCCAACGACGATAAAAGAAGGTTACGAGCCTGTATTGCATCTGGAAACTATCTCTGAAAGTGTGCGATTTGAAGAGATATACGGAAAAGAGTATCTCAGTGTAGGGGATCGTGCTAAAGTGAGAATGAAATTTAAATACAACTCGTACCATATAGAAGAAGGAGAGAAATTTATCTTCAGAGAAGGAAGATCAAAAGGAATAGGCGGAGTTGAAAACGTTCTGTAGGTGAAAAAATGGATAAGATAATAGTAGATAAGGAATTAAATTTATTATCTTCCGATGATTATGTATTTATAGGTAGAAAATTAAGTGTTTTTAGAAGTTATAGGGACAGAGCCGGAATGTACGTCGGGAAAGTCGCAGAATTCCTTGAAGACAGTGACTATTTTGAAAAAAGAGTACTTGTAGACTCCATATCACCTCACGCCATATTTATCTGTGGAATGCGAGGATCGGGAAAATCTTATACGTTGGGAGTAATTGCAGAAGAAATCGCATTAAAAAACGATGCTGTTGGTGTAATAATTATCGATCCGATGGGGATATTCTGGTCGATGAAACAGAAAAATAAAGTAGAAGCCGAAAAACTTATTCTTCAGGAATGGGGGCTTACTCCCCAGGGTATAGATTCTGTAAGAGTTTTTATTCCCAAGGGGCAGAAAAAAGAAGCTCCTGAAGAGACATGGGATAAAATCTTTACAATAAGACCCTCTGAATTAACGGTCGAAGAATGGTGTCTCACGTTTGATGTGGATCGGTTCGAAGTCATGGGGATACTTTTAGATAGAACTATAGAATGTGTTAAAAACGGATATATAACAGAAAAAGGAAAGTTTATCGAAGGAAAAGCAAAAAACTACAGCGTAGACGACATGATTTATACGATAGAAAGTGAGAAATCCATTCTTTCTCGGGAGAAAGGATTTAAGAGTGCTACGAGAAGAGCTCTGATAGCACGATTGAAAGGCGCAAAAAACTGGGGAATATTCGATGAAGAAGGAACTGAGTTAAAAGATCTATCGAAGAGAGGTCAGATCAGCGTTATAGATATATCATTTCTAGAGGATAATGTAAGAGCTCTCGTCGTCGGAATCCTTGCAAGGAATATATTAAATACGAGGAAGATAGTTTCAAGACAGGAAGCTTCCGGGACGTTATCGAGTATGATAGGTAGCATTCCTGTAACGTGGCTTCTCATCGATGAAGCTCACATACTCGTTCCGGGAGGAGGAAGAAAGACCGCGGCATCGAATGCGTTACTGGAGTATGTAAGACAGGGAAGACAGCCCGGATGCTCCATCGTTCTCGCCACACAGCAGCCTTCTGCAGTGGATTCGAGGATTCTCTCCCAGACGGATATCCTTTTTTGCCATAAATTGGTATATGGTGACGATATAAATGCTGTCGTAAGGAGAATGCCATCTGAAATGCCTCACATGCTTAAAAACAGGGAGTTTATCCAGAATTTACCAATAGGCATGGCCATTGTAGGTGACAAGGAAGAAGAAACCTCACGATCGTTCTTGGCAGCGATAAGACCAAGAATCTCGCAGCATGAGGGGAGAGAAAGGCGACCTATCTTTGAGATAGATCCGGACGTTATGAAAGAAAATGTAAAAAACATACTCTGTGAAAAATATAAAAAAGAAAGTAAAGGGGAACTTGAAAAGATAATAAAGATGGTGAATGAGGACTATAATTTAAATCTTGACCTCGAAGAGATTTTGCAGGAACTCAGAGAGGAAGGAAGGATAGAAAGTAAAAAGATAGAAG
>JAGLWR010000068.1 GCA_023133315.1 Methanomicrobia archaeon
GATCATGATCCCATTAATTTTTTCGGGAGGATAAGTCATAGGCACATTTATTACACCTATTTTTTTACCATTTTCACTAAAAATAGACCAGATAGGCTTAATTTTTCTATCTTTTGATGAAACTACTTGAAGGCTATAAGAATCTTCCTTCCTTTTTACAAAATCATAAATACCATGTTTTTCGGGATATACTCCCGTAAAGAAAGAAGTCCATGCTGGGGCAGTAAATGCAGGAATTGTAGATTTTAAAGATCCAAAGACTCCATCATTCATAATTTTTTTAAAATTCTTTAAGATACCTTTTGATACAAAGTGTTGTACCAACTCAAAATCTGCGGCATCTATCCCAACTACTATAACCTTTCTTCTATCTTTCATTCAATTTCACTCGTTCTCCCCATTTTTAAATTTATGTTCGTGAGAGCATTGTTTATAACACTAAGAAAATAAGGAAGTATAACAGGGTATCAGATTAAATTGTTATAGATTATATGATGTTACCAAAAGATATTTATAACAAAAATGGCTAAATTCTTCATGACTCCAACAGAGAATTATCTTTACTATTTTATCGCTCTGGGTGTTTTATTGTTACCACCACTAATTCTGTCGCTTAAGAAGGGATTTATAAAATCTGTTATTTATACTTGCTTTATTTTCATCATTTTAAGTCTAATTTTTCAATTTTTTGAAATATTCTCAGGATTGTTTATATTTCTGATCTTAATTTTTATAACAATATTTATTTTATTTTTTGTGAATAAAGACACGAAAAGAATAGGAAAATTGAGACTGTATGTCCTTCTCATTGTTCTTCTTGCATCAATTTTTTTCTTTAGCTATAAATTGATTTCTCCAGATACGTGGGGAGCGTATCTGCCGTGGAGCAGGATACTTGCAACCGAAAAAACGATCCCAGCTTTCCACCTAGAAACAAATAAATATTATGGTATTTATTATCCTCCTCTCCTTTATTCTTATGTGGGATATCTTTTTTCTTTGACAGGAAAGTTTTATATGAGCATAGCCCATTCCGTAACAATTTTTTTCTCTGCCTGTACGTTTTTGCTCGTATTAAACTTTAAGAAGAGAAAAGAAATACTTTTAATAGCATCAGTTCTGTTATTCTTCAACAACATATTTTTCAGGACAAACTCTTCAATCTTGCAAGAGATGCCTCTCCTGTTTTTCACCACCTGCTCATTCTACTATTTTTTTAAATATCTCGAAAATAAAAATAGAGAAGATTTCGTATTGATGACAATTTCATGTTCTCTCTGTTCTTTAACAAAATATTCCGGTATTTTGATATCTTTCATATTTTTTTGCTGGATTATCTATAAAAAACTGGACAAAAATCTAATTTTTATTTTCATGCTTTTTCAGGCCCCCATAGTACTTTGGCTGTTTAGAAACTATTATTACTATGGAAATCCTGTTTTTCCAATGTTGAATAAATATATCGGCTCAAAATTTTATTTTAAGCCGGTAGAAAGAAAGGTATGGACTGAGGTATCTACAGCAGTAAACAGAGCCATTATGAATTTTATAAAATCCTTGCCAATTTTCTTTTTTGCATTTTTAAACATTTTTAGAAATTTTAAACAATTTGAGAAAAAAATGATTTTTTTGTCCCTTTTATTTTTCTTGATATCTCTCCTTATAGTTTTTTACCCAAACGTGAGATATCTATTTCCTTTCTACGGAATATTGGTATTATATGCCGGGGAGGAGATCTACAATCTCTTTAGCAGAATAATAGATCCGTTGTTTAAGAGAGTTAATTTTGGATTATTGGGCGTGATTTTACTGATCTTTCTATCCATAGGTATAGGATTAAAGGATAAAGATTACAAAACTGAGGAATTTGAAGTTCTGGATATTATAGAAGAAAACTCGATAATTTTCGGAGTTCAATCCTCCATTCTAATTTGGTACGGTGAATGCACTGTTTTGGGATATAATAACCTAAGTTTTTTAGTTTTGAATAAGGGGCATATGACAGCAGATTATTCCATCTTGGACGATTTTGATTATATCTATGATAACTCCGGTGCAACTTACATCACAGAGGAAAATTATAAAAATTTTGAGATCATATTCAATAAAATAGAAAACGATCCGAAATTTAAACTAATTTACAATAAAAATGGAATAAGAATTTGGAAAGTAGAAAAATAAAAGCAAAACTCTTATCATAATTTTACTTTTAAGGTATAAAACAAGCACCAAGATCACAAAATATTCCAAACATTTTGGTATCATACCAAAAAACTTATAAACTTTTCTGAGAAATAAAACATATGAAGATCGATCTTGATGATGTGCAGTGCCTCAAAGAAACAAAGGTGACAATAAGAGGATACAGAAGAAGAACTACAATTCCAAAAGAAATTGCCGAGATGTTGGAACTAAAGAATGGCGATATCATTTTCTGGGTAGCCATGAAGGATGGAAGAGTGTTACTCAAGAAGCCGGAGGTGTAAAATGATAGAGTTGATTATAGCTCTAATCGTTATGGCACTTATTATGGAAATTGTTGACTCGTCACTTGGAATGATGTATGGAACTTTGTTGAGTCCCATACTCATCGGATGTGGATTTGAGCCAGAGGTAGTGGTACCTGCTATCTTGATATCTCAGGCTATTGGGGGTATTAGCGGTACAATATCGCACCATAGGTTTGAAAACGCTAATTTTAGAGGTTTAACTAGGGATACAAAGGTAATGCTTGCTATGGTAATTCCAGGCCTGATGGTTGTGACTGTTGGTGTGTTCGCTGCTGCAAATCTACCGAGTTTGTGGATAAAAACCTATATCGGAATCTTGGTTATTGTTATGAGTACGCTGTGTTTATCGCCTATCAAGTATAAGTTTGCCTGGTGGAAACATTATGTGGTAGGTGCATTGGCTGCTTTTAATAAGGCGTTAACTGGTGGTGGTTTTGGTCCCGTGACGAGTACAGGTGGTATTATTGGCGGATTAAGCGCAAAGGTGTCCATCGCTACTACAACTTTTGCCGAGTTCTGCATCTGTTCTGCGTCGTTCATTGCGTATCTATTTTTTGTCGGTGTAGATTGGACTTTTGCACTTTCACTCTGTATCGGCGCACTTATTGGGGGTATTATCGGTCCGTACATCTGTAGTAGAGTCAGCCATCGTAAACTGAGGAAAAGTGTCGGCATTCTTGGTATAATATCAGGGATATGGTTGTTGTGGAGAGTTCTGTTGTGAGCGCTCGCAAACTAATCCAAAAAAATATATAAATAAAACTTCTTGTCGGGATAGGTATCACAATTCTGGGAATATTCACGATCTCAAAGATACTTTGGGTTCTTTGAAAGCATACCCATCTCTCTCATTTTTTTAATAACTTTCTCGACACTTTCTTCTACACTCTCTTTATCCGTCTCCAGAAGTATCTCAGGATTTTCCGGTTCTTCGTACGGGTGAGAAACACCGGTGAAGTTTTCTATTTCTCCGTTTAATGCTTTTTTATAGAGTCCTTTCGGATCTCGCTGAATGCATACGTCTAACGGACATTTTGTATAAATCTCTACGAAATTTGTTACTTCTTTTCTCACGTGATCCCTTATCTCTCTATAAGGAGATATAAACGAAGCTATAACGCCTACATCGTTTCTGGATAAAAGCTTCGCCACAAAGGTAACTCTTTTGATGTTCTCGTTTCTATCATTCTCGGAAAATCCCAGATCCTTTGTGAGACTTTTTCTCACGATGTCACCGTCGAGTCTTTCTATTTTTAACCCACGTTCTTTAAGCTTCTCAGCAACTCTATCTGCTATTACGGATTTTCCCGAACTCGAGAGTCCCGTAAACCACAGCACAAATCCTTTCATTATCTACACCTTCTTACATTTCTGTAGAGATGAGGATCCACTGCCTGAGCGGCATGCTCAACGTTGAGCATCCCATCCAAGAACAGATTTACCTTCTCTATCTCTTTTACAGGATCATCAATAACATCTCTATAATTCACAATGATGTACTCGATATCGTCTCGCTTTTCCATGAGATCTAGCGAAAAGGCATTCAATTTTTCAAACAACGGTCTTTCTTTCTTCCTGTCTATGGATCCCGACATCTTTTCCATAGAGTCCATTATCTCATCAAGATCTCGTTTCATGTAGATGATTTTGTACTGTTTTAATGGCAGAAATTTAAGTCCGTAGGCAGTGATTTTGATTACTTTGTTTACATACTCTTCAAACGAAAAGCTTCCGTCCATGAGCTTCCGTATGATTTTCCCACCTTCCAATTCATAGTAGCCTTTGGGGTTGTGATAGTTTGGCGTTCTTGAATTGTTGGAGGCAACTGGAGCACCTCCTCTATGGAGGATCTGCATCATCATGGAAGTTCCTGAACGTTCTATTCCTGATACAATATAGTTTACCATCAACTCACCTCCACAAATGTTTTTATCTTCTCTGTATACGTGTCTATCTCATTTTGAGGTAAAATAATACCACATACATCTCTTTTTCCTCCCGCAAAATATCTCTCTTTTGCGTTTTCTATTAAAAAAGAAAGATCTTTTTTTGATCTTACGTATATATTCCCCCTCTTTCTGTTTATGACTAAAATATTCTTGTCCGGATATTTTTTAAAAAGTATTCGTGCAATTTTTGATATTATTCTATACTTCGTGTTTATTTCGCACAAGACAAAATTATTCTTTATACTATAATTCAAATTATCTTTAATTTCTTTTTCTATTTTTTCCAGATTCATGTTCAGTTTTTTATTTTCTAAGATCGCTCTCGGATTGTTTTTATTTTTTAAGACAAAATCAACACTTCTTTTCACTGCTTCAAAATCGTTCAAAATAAAATTTGAATCGAGAAGGGCAGTTATTTTCAATAACTGATCAAAGTTCATGTTGTATTTTTCTAAAACATTTTCCACGTTCTTTTTATATTTCGTATCCAATATTTTTTCCTCTTTATCTCCAACGGCTCCAAGAACTGGAAGAAAATCGTCTTTTAATTTGTAATGTTTCTTTATGATAAAGGTAGTTGAGGGAGAATCTTCATCTGTGTAAAAATTCTCTTCTTTTTCTTTTCTTTTGTGATGATCAAAAACATACAGTTCCGATACACTTTTCAGGAAGGTCACGTCGTTCTCCGGAAGTGCCATATCCACAAGATATATTCTTGCAGGATTTCTTTTTTCGATGTATTTTTTTTCTTTATCATTCAAAAAAAAATCGTTAGGCACGAACAATTCGTCTTTTGCGTTATTCTTCAAAAGTGCCGCCGAACAGATGCCATCGCAGTCCCAGTGGTGGATTATCATCATATCACGAATGGATTTTCTACATTTATTATATACTGAGCGACTTCCTTTCTCATCAATTCTTTTGGAGGAAGCTCTTTTGCTCGTATCATCTCTCTTATTTTCGATCCGCTTGGAGGTATCTTCTTATGAGGACACGTCTTTAGAGAAACATACTCGCCGCATATTTTACAGTACCCCGTGTGCTCGAACTTTAAGGGAATTATCTTCAGTTCTTCGTAATCAAACATGTCAAAGATCTTCTGGGCATCGTACGTTCCGTAGTAGTTCCCCACACCGGCATGATCTCTGCCGACTATGAAATGTGTACACCCGAAATTCTTCCTGACAACAGCGTGAAAGATCGCTTCTCTCGGGCCCGCGTATCTCATTTTTGCAGGCAAGATGCTCATTACCACTCTCCTCTTCGGGAAATAGTTTTCTATAAGAATCTCGTAAGATTTAAGAATTACCTCGTCTTTAAAATCTCCGGGTTTCTTTTTCCCTACAACAGGATTTATAAAAAGTCCGTCTACTATTTCCAGCGCACATTTCTGGAGATACTCATGTCCTCTGTGAGGCGGGTTCCTCGTCTGAAATGCAACGACAGTATCCCAGCCCAGTTCTTTGAAAAGGATTCTCGTTTCCTTCGGATCGAGATTGCAGTTGTAAAAAGGCTCTTTTTCTGTGTCTATGAGCTTTATCTCGCCGCCGATAAGTTTCTCTTTCATCGTATAAATATCGGAAACGCCCGGATGATTCTTATCTTTTGTTCTGAAAACATTCTCAGCGAAATGATCTTTATCGTACCCGTAGCGATCTTTCACGTTCATCAATGCTATGATTTTTCCATTTTTATCGGTCAACAGGAGTTCATCTTCCACTTCTTTATCGACGTCAAGAATGATGGGTATTGACCACGCGAGTTGGTTCGGCAATCTCATACAATCAATAACGCTTTCAAACTCTTCTTCATTCAAAAATCCTTTTAATGGGGAGTAAAGACCAAATCCGATGTTTTTGACGTCTTTAACCACATCATCAGCTATCGTTATTTTTTGGAACTCATTTTCCTGTTCCAGAACTTTTTTTCTCTCCTTTTCTGGAAGTACGTTATAAACTAACTTTCCCCCGTGCGGTTCATTCATCAAAACACCTCAATCCAGGTACCCCAACGCTCTGAGTCTTTCCTTTACCTTTTCCTCCTCTTCTTTCGTAAAGACTTCCTCTTTTTTCTCTTCTTCGAGACTCGATAACACTTCTCTCAGAACGTACGTAACGTAGCTCGAAACAGAATTAAATCCTGTATTCTTTATCCTCTT
>JAGLWR010000069.1 GCA_023133315.1 Methanomicrobia archaeon
TCTAAAACTTTTTCTATCCCTTCTTTCACTAATTTGTCTTTAGAGAGATACTCGAAAACAATTTTCAACTCTTCCAAATCTTCACATCCAAAACTTCTGTACGTTTCTGCAGCTTTCAGGAACAGTGTCGGTTTTATCTGATATTTTTCTACGATCACTTCAAATAAATCTGGATCATAGATCAGTATTTTCGTAGCATTCTCCTCATTAAGATGATACTCTTTCATAAGCCTAGCTTTTTTCTCTTTGGGCAGTTCTGGTAACTCTTTCTTTATTTTTTCAATAATTTGTTTCGATACATTATAGAGAGGTACATCTGTCTCGGGGTACATTCTCGCTTTTCCTGGAAGTGGACGTGAGTACGATGAAGCACCACTTTCCAACGGTTTTCTTGTTTCTTCAGGGACCCCCTGAAAAGCTATTTCTATCCTTTTTATTATCTCCTTCAATGCGTTCTCCGCTTTTTCTTTCGTAGAAGCTACTATGACAAAACTGTCACTCTCTAGTTCCTTGAGAACTCTATTTTTTTCGTTTTCTGTTATTCCGTAATTTGGCAGTTCATCCGAATGAAAAATTCCTGGAACGTATTTTCTTGCGTAATCTGCAAGTTCGGATCCGAATCTTCTCTCTTTCTGGATCTCCATCCCCAAAATCCCAGAAAAATTTTTCAGTTTTAATATTAAAACTTTCTCAGCTTTTTGTATTATCTTGCATTGAGTGGCCTTAAACAGGCCTGTAAGATCGTATATCTTACCGATGCCGGCATTTCTTTTGTGAAGTTCCTCTTTTATTTTTAAAAGATTCTCCTGTCTTTTCACTTCTTCTTTTGTGTAGACAGGAATCATGTTTAACTCCTGAACTCCTTTTATCTCTATTCTTGAGCCCTTTTCTATTGAGACATTCAGATCCTGTCTGATCGTACCTATGCCCCTTTTAAGCTTTTTTGTTGCTTTTAATATGTTTCCAATAAACAATGCAACTTCTCTGGCCTGTTCAGGATCTCTTATTGTGGGTGCGGTAGCGATCTCTATCAATGGTGTTCCGAGCCTATCAATCTTCCAAAAGATCGTGTTTTTTTCTTCCTTATCCTTTCTTGCAGCATCTTCTTCTAAACAGATTGTCGGAATCTCGATCTCACCATACTCGGTCTCTATAAGACCATTTAACCCGATTATCGCTGTCCTCTGAAATCCTGAAACATTACTGCCATCAATGACAATCTTTCTCATAAAATAGATCTGATCGACTATATCTGCTTTCAATAAAAGAGCAATCTTTAACGATGTCTCTATCGCTTCCTCATCAGGTTTGTGAGGCGGTTCTTCATCAAGATAGACCAAACACGAGTTATCAAAAGCTTCATAACTATGTTTTTTGTTCTTTAACTCCTCTTCAAAAGCAGCTCTATCTACCTCTTCCAGTTCACTAACAGTGACATGGAGTTTTCTTTCTATATTTTTATTGGGAGTATCCCCTAGATCTGTATTGCAGCTGCAGAACAGTTTTTTCGTATCCAACTGCGCATGCACCTCCAGTCCAACTTTCATACGACCACCGTATCCTCTGTTATCTCGCCTGCAATATTTGTTCTCATCGATTTTCTTATTTCATCATACTCTTTCGCATGTCCGAGAACATGCATCATTTTTGTATAACAAACCTCAGACAGCATATCCTCGCATGGAATGACTCCAAGTTCTATTAATTTTCTTCCAGTATGGTAAACATTCATATTTACTCTTCCGTTGATACATTGGGAGGTCATGCAGAATGTAATACCTTTTTCGATCCCTCTTTTAATGGAATCATAAAGTAGAGATGGCGTATGACCCAAACCTGTTCCTTCAAGAACAATACCGCGGTACTTCCGATCTATTAAAAAATCAAGTATTTCATGAGAGATGTTGGGGAAGACCTTTAAAAGAAAGATTTTTTCTTCTATCTTATCATCAAAATAAGGTTTTTCTTCATATTTCTGTGGCAAATCTCCAAAAAACTCGATCTTTCCATCATGATAAACCTTGGCAGCTGGCTTCGTATTGATACTCTGGAACGCGTCTCTTCTTGAAGTATGATTCTTTCTTACTTTGACACCTTTATGTACATAACAGAACGTGTCCTCCATTGTCCCGTGCATGCAGACGACTACTTTATTATACTCTGTAGTGGCAAACTTTACAGAGCAGAAAAGATTCATCCTTGAATCACTTGAAGGTCTATCAGAAGATCTCTGTGACCCTGTCAATACCACGGGAACACTCAAATTTTTTAAGGTGA
Organism: Methanomicrobia archaeon; assembly: GCA_023133315.1. Taxonomy (GTDB): domain Archaea; phylum Methanobacteriota_B; class Thermococci; order Methanofastidiosales; family B48-G16; genus B48-G16. The sequence continues at coordinate 2,278 of JAGLWR010000069.1, forward strand.
AGGATAAAAAAGAAGCTGTGTAGTGCATTGTATCGGTACCGTGTGCGATTACTATACTTCTCCCTTTACTTATCTCCTCTACAATAGCATTTCCGACCTTTTTCCATCTTTCAACGTTCATATTCTCGCTGAGGATCTGGAGTACCTCTCGCGGATAGATATTGGCAATATCAAATATCTCGGGTACCATCTCTTCTAACTCTTTTGGCGAGAAAGCAGGATAAACAGCACCTGTCGTATAATCTATTTTTGAGGCTATCGTTCCCCCTGTTCCTATTATGGAAACATCTCTTAATTCTTTTCTATATTTTGCTTCCTTTTTCTCTATCTTTTTACTCTTTTCTTCAAATTCTTCTATAATTTCTATCTTAATTTTATCTCTTTTGAATCCTATGTTGTATCCGTTATCAAGCTTTAAAACAACATATTTTTCATCAACAGAAGGTATCTCGATCCCCTCATAAACGTTATCACCTTTCTGAACCTTTAATCTTTTCATCTAATCACCTTTACTATTACTATCTCTTTCACTTTTTATAACTGTAAGCTCTTCAAAAAATAATTTTTTGCTCTTCAGTATCTTGGCTTTGAAACCCTTCACTTCCAAGACCCGTAGTGTTTTCTTTAGATTACAGAGAGAAGAGTGAAGAAGGTACATCTTTCCATTAAGATTTAAAAAATTATCAAACTCCTCAAGAAACCTATCTATCACCATTCTCCCATCTTTTCCACCGTACCATGACCTGTCAAAAATATCGTCAAATTTTCTTTCTTCCGAAACGTATGGAGGATTAAAAACTATAATATCATATTTCTTTTTGATGTTGGAAAAAAGATCACTGTAAAAAATGTTACAAGTTTTACATCTTCCCTGAGTAATTTCAATCGCTTTAGGATTTATATCAACGCCATCGACGACATTATTTTTAGCGAAAAACTCTGTAATTATACCCGATCCTACTCCGATCTCTAAACAGTGTCTATTTTTTAGATTTTCCTCTTCTAAGGCTTCCAGAAGTAGGAATGTATCCTCTGAAGGTGGGTAAACTTCACACATTAAACTCTATAAGCAAACCTTTTTATAAATTATTTTTCTTTATATCGTAGATAGATATGTACAAAGTTCCAGAGTGAAAGATAAGTAGGTGAATGAATGAAAAGTGAAGAGATAATGGATATCTGCATGAGAAGAGGATTTCTTTTTCCCTCTGCCGAGATATACGGTGGAGTGGCCGGACTCTGGGATTATGGACCCTTGGGAACGAGAATGAAAAACTCATGGGAGCATTTGTGGAGAAAGCATTTTCTGAGCTTAAGTTCCAATTTTCATGAGATTTCCACAACAAATATCTTACCAAAAGAGGTTTTTGAAGCATCAGGGCATCTGGAAAGTTTCAATGACGCTCTTGCAGAATGCAGTTCTTGTCATTCGAGGTTTAAAGCTGATCAGTTAATTGAAGAAAATCTAAAAATTTCTTCAGAAGGAATGAATTTAGAAGAAATAAATAAAATTATAGGGGATAATGACTTAAAATGCCCTCAATGTGGAGGAGATTTGAGTGTTAAATTTTACAATCTGATGTTCGGGTTAAAATTAGGTGCTGGAAAGACCACTAAAGAAGCTTATTTAAGACCTGAGACTGCCCAAGGTGCATTTTTAGCCTTTAAAAGATCTTTTAAAACATTGAGAAACAAACTTCCTCTAGGACTTGCCATGATAGGAAAAGCTTTTAGAAATGAGATATCTCCGCGACAGGGATTTTATAGATTAAGAGAGCTACACCAGGCTGAACTTCAGATATTCTTTGATCCTGCAAACATAAATGAGCACGAGGATTTTGAATCTGTAGAAAACAAAAAACTGAGAATGTACTCTATAGAGGATAGAGGAAAAGAAATCAGGAAAGTAAAATGTGGGGACTTAGATTTACCAAAATTTTATCTTTATTACATGGTCAAAATTCAGGATTTTTACTTAGAAACTCTAGGATTGCCAAGAAAAATGTTTCGATTTAGAGAGCTGGATGAAAAAGAGAGGGCGTTCTACAACAAACTTCACTGGGACTTTGAGTTAAATCTCGAGAGTCTCGGAGGATTCAAGGAAATGGGAGGAATCCACTACAGAACAGATCATGATCTTTCAGGGCATCAAAAGGTGTCCAAAGAAAATCTAATGGTGAATATAAATGGTAAAAAATTTATCCCACATGTCTTAGAACTGAGTTTTGGAGTGGATAGGAATTTCTGGGCCTTATTAGATCTTGAATATGAAAAAGAAGAAAGAACAATTTTAAAACTTCCAAAAAACGTGGCACCTTATTACTGCGCCGTATTCCCCCTGATGAAAAAAGAAGAACTTGCCAAAAAAGCTAAAGAAGTTTATAACCTTCTCTTAAATGAGTTTTCAGTAATGTACGATGATACGGGTTCCATCGGTAAGAGATACAGGAGACAGGATGAGATAGGAACTCCTTTCTGCATAACCATCGATTATGATACCCTAGAGGATGATACCGTAACGCTCAGGGAGAGAGACTCCATGGAACAAGAGCGAGCGAAGATAGAGAAGCTTGGAGAATTACTAAATAAGAAAGATTAAATCACATTTCTTCAAACAAAAATGTGCACATTGCGTCTCCCATACTGACACACGTGATCTCTTCAGACGAATATCTCTTTTTAAAACAGGTTTCAAAAAATCCGTGAAAATATCCAAGGAAAAATGAATCTACAGGTTCAGGAGAGGTTTTATTTCTTAAAACATACTCTTTTCCAACAGGAAACCCTTTTTTACATCGCACTTCTATAGTTGTGTTCTTCAGTTCTACCTCAACAGCACCCCATCCTGTGGCATATGTTTCGTTGCACAGAAAGTCCATAGTAGTATCCAGATCCTTTTTTTCATAATTAGAGAGTTTTTCCAAATCTGTCGCAAAGGAAGTACCATGAGGTTTCCCCATGCCAAAAAGTGCAGAGTGTACAGCCTTTCCCACCAGTTTTTCCACAGATGTCCAGAGGTTATAGAATATAACTCTTCTTGCCATAATTATTGGATGCTCTCTCAGTTTGAGTTCATCATCCATAGTTTTGGTTATAGAATAATAATGGTCGAGTATTTCCTTTCCTCTCTTCCACGTTGCCCTGCATATTTTCTGCATTATCTCATCACTTACTAAGTGTATATGCTTCTTGATATAAATACTTTTTTATTATTGATCCCGAGCATAAAAATCCAAGAAAGCAATACACGAGAGAGTTTTAGTGCATTATGTAGTATAAAGAGCATAAACAACGCTTTTTAACAGTTTAGGCTTGGGGTTAAAACAGTGAAAAAAGCTGTTCCTGACATAGTTTTATTTAAGAAGAAAGAAGAGATATGAATTATTCCCGTTTCAATGTTAAGATTCTCTCTTCGAGGTCTTTGAGCATTTTGTCGATCTCTTCAACAATGTCCTCCTGTCCCTCACGAATTAAGACGCTACGCACAGTACTTAAAAACCATTTTCTCCGTAGACTACTCAACTTTGTTGTGATAATAGATAAGTCCACAGCTATATTCAGCTTTTCGATTTCACTTTTCCGTTTCTCCATACGTTTCTGTAAGATAACAAAAGATAAAAGCCTTTCTGCAAAGAGCTCTACAATCCATACCAATAACTTGAGCCATCCCGCATACTGTCTTTGTAACATATGCACATATAGCGATTATCGAAAATTGTGCAAAAATTTTTTGTACTCTCACAATAATTACGAAATTAATAGTATATAACAATAGGATTTATTAGTAGAATCTTAAAAATTAGATTTTTTATTTTAGACTTTATAAATAAAAGTTTTTTAAAAAGTTATTTTTAAAAGATATTAATTTATAGAGTATATTATTGAAAACATTTTTTGTAAATTTTCTCATAAAAACCTAAAAGCAAATAAACTGTTCAAAAAACATTGCCAGAAATGGTATATTTTTGCTTTGGAACCTAGGGTATTTAAGCGAAAAAAGGGCTTTTAAGCCGCTTTACCGAAAGCTTTATAAATAGCTAGGCCATAGATATAATATAGGTTCGTATAATGTATATTATACGAACTTTT
>JAGLWR010000007.1 GCA_023133315.1 Methanomicrobia archaeon
CTCATTTACCCTTTCATTCAGTTCCTTGTATTTAATTCTCTTGCTCTCAAAGATTATGACTTCTTTTTCCGGGTACTTTTCAGCTGTCTCATCCAGAATTTCTCCCAGTGTCTTATTCACCGTTACCATGTAATCACCTTCAAGTAAAATCTCTCAAGGGATATTTAAATTTATTCTTCTTCAACAATGAATAACTTTTAAATGTAAGTAGATAATAGGAAATTAAAGAATCAAATTTTAAAGGTGTTAAAAAATGACAATAGCAAAAGCAATTTTGGGGAAAAAAGCTGAAAAGAAAGTAGAAGTAAACGAGATCATAGAAGCTGAACCTGACATTTTAATGATGCATGAAAACACTGCTGCAATATCCAAAAAATTCTATTCTATGGGTGTGAAAAAAGTCTGGAACTCTGAAAAGATTGTCATTCCAGTAGATCACTGCGTCCCAGCTGCTAACGAAAAATATGCTGCAAATCACAAGATAATAAGAGAGTTTGCAAGGGAACAGAATATAAAATATTTCTATGATATAAAGGAAGGAATATGTCATCAGGTACTGCCTGAGAAAGGACATGTGCTTCCAGGGTACTTGATTCTCGGATCTGACTCTCACACTACTACGTACGGTGCCTTTGGTGCTTTTTCTGCAGGCATCGGCAGAAGTGAAGCGGCTTCAATAATGGCGACCGGCAAATTATGGCTGAAAGTTCCTGAATCGATGAAGATCACAGTTGATGGAAAATTAAGGAAAGGTGTTTATGCAAAGGATCTGATTCTTCACATAATAGGGGATATAAATGCCGACGGTGCAAATTATATGTCTGTAGAGTTTTACGGCGATACGATAGATGATCTCAGTATTGCTGAAAGGATGGTTTTATCGAATATGAGTGCAGAAATGGGTGCAAAGGCGGGAATAGTGAGGTGTGATAAAAAAACCGAAGAATGGCTGAGATCGAGAGTCTCTGAAGAAATAAACCCCATCCAGCCTATAGATAACGAGTATGAAATTGCTTTAGAATATAATGCAGAAGATATAACACCAAAAATAGCATGCCCCCATACTGTAGACAATGTAAAGGATGTCAATGACGTTAATGTTGAGATAAATCAGGCCCTTATAGGTACCTGCACGAACGGTAGAATCGAAGACTTGAGAGAAGCCGTAAAAATTCTCAAAGGAAAAAAAGTGCACAGAAATGTGAGACTCTTAATATTGCCCGCTTCAAGAAAAGTTTATTTAGAAGCGTTGAACGAGAGATTACTCACCGAATTAGTGAAATCCGGTGCCATGATCCTCAATCCGAACTGTGGCCCGTGTCTCGGCGCACATGAAGGCATTTTAGCGCCTGAAGAAGTGTGTATATCAACAGCGAATAGAAATTTTAAAGGAAGAATGGGATGCAAGGAGGCCTCTGTCTATCTGGCTTCTCCGGCTACAGTAGCAGCTTCAGCCATCACTGGAAAGATAACGGATCCACGAGAGTTTTTATGATCCTTCCATTTTTTTGTAATTCTATCAGTAAACTTTAAATATAGCAAAATGTAAATTGTGTTATGACCAGGGAATTAATCATCGGTGGCATTGTCAGTGTGGCTTTTACTCGCAGGACCACAGGCATTATATATAATAGTATTTATAACATACTTGGAAAAAATGGCGCTAACGCTCTTCTGTACAACACAGGTCGTAACGTAGGAAGGGCTTTTGTGGAAAAAGAGAAAGAAATTACAAAATCTGAGAATATGGAGTTATTGAATAAATGTATACAAATTGATATAGAAGCAGGATTCGGAGAATTTGAATATGATGTAGATTTCAATGCATTTGAAGGCGAAGTACGATTATATGATTCATTCTTAGCTAAGGCCTGGATAGAAGCTACTGGGAAAAAACAAGAATATCCGGTATGCGCTTTACTTTCAGGATACATTGCCGGGATAATAGAAGCGACATTTGGGGAAAAGGTAGTAGTAGAAGAGAAGGCATGCATTGCTTTGGGAAACGAGCACTGTCTTTTTAAAGTTAGAAAAGATATTCTGGGTGATTGAATGAGAAAAGAGCTTTTGGATAAAGTATTGAGCGAACTGAAAAATGTCGTCAGCATAGAGGCTTCTGCAATAGTCACGAGATCAGGATTATTGATATCCGCAGATATTCCACAGCAGATAAACGCGGAAACATTCGCTGCTATGTCTGCTACTATACTCGGAGCTTCAGAGACAGCGACCCGGGAAATGGAAAAGGGGACACCCAAAAGAGTAGTTGTGACAACAGAAAAGGAGATAATAATCACGATGGGTGCTGGAGAAAAGGCTCTTTTAGTGTGTATAACATCAGAACCTAATCTGGGATTACTTTTTATAGAACTGGAGAAAGCAGCTGCAAAAGTGAAGAAGATTCTATAATCCCGATATTAATGAGTGCCGGGGGCGGGGTTTGAACCCGCGACCTCTCGGTTTCTCAGCGCTCTTAGTACACTTATGAGCCGAGCGCTCTTACCAGGCTAAGCAACCCCGGCTTATCTGATCTAAAAAGATTTTGTATTGTATTTAAATCTTATGTTCCACAATTTTCAGGAGATCTAAGAGAAGTTCAGGATCTCTTGTTTCAATAATCACTCTATCTCCAACATATTTTTTCGAACTGTTGACCAAGAATATCACTTCTTCCATTTTGATCTCTCTCATGGATGTATCTATCTGCACCCAGTATTTCTCTTTTACACTCTCCTTTTCTCTTGATATTATCGTGTCTATGAACTCTATGTTAGGGGGAGTATGTCTTACTACCCGATCCACTATTTGGATGACCTCTTTGTTGTAAGATACCACGTTCGAGCCTATAACCCCAAGTTCCAGCTCTTTGCAATATTTTTTGGCTTCTTTCAAAGTGTCTGTTCTAATTTTCCCATTGTAGGCTACAAGTCTCAAAATTTTTGGTTTATAACTCAGATTTTTAAGATCTTTTAAGAACTGATCTTCATTGGAAACAAGAACACTCAGCTTTTCTACGTCTCTTACATCTTTTAAAATTTTCTGATCTATTCCAACGTATATATCCAGCTTTTTAAGTTCTTCAATAGGTTTAAGTTCTTGACCAATGAAAACAAAAATTCCTTTTATTTTTAACGGCACCTCCATGGGTCTGAACTCCATAGATGCAACTATAAAAGTCCCAAATCTTGCCAGAATATCCAGATTTTCTGGAATTTTTTTCTTGAAAAATCCTATATCGAAAATAAAGATTCCGCTTTTTCTTTCCTCTGCTATTGCTTCATACATCTCTTCACTTCTCACTTCATGATACATCCCCGAGTCTGTGATCCTCTCTGTCATCAATGTTATGTAACAGGCTAAGGACCCTCCGGAAACATGAAGAATCTCGTCTTCTGATGTGTTCTCCATTATCCAGTCTATCATTTTTTGCGTCTCTTCTGGATCCATCTGCCATACGCCCTTTGGTCTCTCTCCACTCATCCCTGCGATCATGGCCAGAAAAGGACTCTGAAAAAATATTCTTTGTTCTTGAGGAGCTACTTTAGGAGGATCTTGTCCTTGAGGGGATCTTTTAGGAATAAAACTTAGAGTCGGAGAAAGAACTATAATAAGAATTAAAAAGCCCACAAAAAGTACATTGGCATACCTTTTTCCCATTTTTGAGAAAAAATAAGTTATCCCTATCCCGAAAACAACACAGTTTATTATGGGAGAATGCATTGTGTATCGTGCACCGTATGTATATATTATTGGTAAAAATCCCAAGAATGTAGCCAAAATCAGAGCATATCTTGAATCAGTGAACCTCTTTATCAATAGATATAATCCAATGAAAAGAAAAGCTATTGTTAGAGGATTGAAGTTTAAAAGACTCAGGAAAAAGAATTTAGAAACATTATGAGCAAAAATCCATTCTCTGTTTAAAAAAAGATGAATGATCCATGGAGAAAACAGAATGAGACTAAGACCTAAAACCTTAACAAAAAAAACTCTGTATTCTTTCTGGAATAAAGCAAATAATGCTATGCATAATATAAAGATATAGGGAATTCCAAGATGAGAATATAAAAACATTGTGAGCAGAGCCACGCTGATCCAGAATCTCTTTTTGTAAAAAAACAGCAAAAACAGAGGAAATATAGCTAAATCTAATGCCGTAGGTGCTACACTTCCTTCCCACCACCAGAACATTCTATTGCTGACTAAAACTGCGAGAGAAGCTAAAGCAACTTTAGAGCCAAAAAGAGTTCTAACAAAGTACCACAGACATAACAAGGCCAAAGGATATTGAACTAAACAAAAGAGCTTTCCTATATTCCAGTAATCAATACCAGTTAAATCATGCGCCCACCAGATCATGATATGAAGAGAAGGGGGATATTATTGAGGTCTTCCCAGGGGTGCATACTCATAATAATCCCATAAGACAACACTATCATAATCTGCAAACATTTTTCCCATCAAAAGATGATAAGGCGTATCCATCTCTGCTGTCGGCAGGTTCTCCCAGTTTAAAACCATCAAAACGCTCATCACCACGATTATGGAAAGAGCTATTTTGTCGTATTTATCCATATAAAATCATACAAAGAATCTTTTAAAAATCTTTACTCGTTCCACTCATTTCCGAGAATTTTTTAGGTTAATTTTTCATACAGGTGTTAGATACTTCGGATCGCATTCTTCAATAACTTTAAAAAATTTGTCCTGTATTTTCTTGGTGATTTTATTTTCTTTTAACGGATAGTGGTCTATCTCTTTTATGGGGGTAATTTCAGCTGCAGTACCAACAAGAAATATTTCATCGACGGTATAAAGCATTTCTCTGGGTATTCTTTCTTCTCTAACAGAGTACCTCATTTCTCTGGCTGTTTTTATCACAAAATCTCTTGTGATACCCTTTAAGATAGCACTGTAAACAGGAGGGGTATAAAGAACTCTATCTTTAATCAAGAATATATTTTCTCCACTTCCTTCTGCGACATAGCCGTCAATATCCAGCATTACGGCTTCGTCATATCCATCTAAAACTGCCTCCATTTTCGCCAGTTGTGAGTTTAAATAATTTCCTCCAGCTTTGGCAAGAAAAGGAAACGTGTTGGGTGCCATTCTGTTCCATGAAGAAGTTTTTACTCTTATACCTTTTTCTAAAGCATCTTCTCCCAGGTATCTTCCCCATTCCCATGCTGCTATCATTACATACACAGGACTATTCAATGGATTTAAACCCATCTCTCCGTATCCCCGAAATGCTAATGGCCTTATATAGCAGTTCTTTAATCTGTTTATTCTGATAGTGTTCAGAATTGCTTCTTTTATTTCCTTTTCTGCGTAGGATAACTCCATCCTATAGATCTTACACGATTCAAAAAATCTTTTCACATGCTCCTCAAGCCTAAAGACCGCAGGGCCTTTATTTGTGTTGTAACATCGTATCCCTTCAAAAATGCTGGACCCGTAGTGCAGAGCATGAGTCAGTACATGAACTTTTGCATCATCCCAGTTTATGAACTTCCCATCCATCCAGATTTTATCTGATTTTTTCATATAAGGTTTTTATATCCCTCAAATAAAAAGATTTGCTCAAACCATCATAGATGAATTGTACAACTATTTAGAAACTAAAATAACCAAAAATCATAAGAAGAATAAAATCAAGTATATTGCATGAAAAAAATTTTTAAAGCAAAAAAGTTTATCGGAATCATTTTGACGATCACGCTTTCTTTGGGATGTGTGAGTATACCATCTCAGGCAACAACGCCACCTACTACACTATCGACTACCACACCCATGCCCTCTGGCGAACCTATACAAACAGAGAGCGACGTAAAAATCATTTTTCTGCACCACAGCACGGGTGGGTGTATCTGGGATGGAGGAGTAGAAGAATGGTTTGAAAACTATAACGATGCAGAAGGGGTCAACTACCAGATAACTGCGAGAGAGTATCCTGCTAACGACTATCCATGGGAAAATTATCCCTATGACTACTGGAATATCTGGATCAATCATGCCGGAAAAGCACCGTATAGGGGACAAGACACCCTTGAAATTCTTACTGAAGATTACGATGTTATTATATGGAAACACTGCTTAGTTAAATAGTAAGTTAATAATATAGTGGAATTAATGAGATTTTTCGTGTGTGAATTATGCATGAAATCTTTATAGAACTTATAGGAGAAAAAGAGGAAGCGAGATCTCCGGATTTCTCAGCTGGGTGGAGCGAATCGTCCCAGGAGGTTGGCCCAACATGTGAGTTCGGAGAGCCCCACTGAGTTTCTCAGCCAGATCGAGAGTAGGTAGCACGAAACTGACTCTTGAGCTCAGCAGTAGGCTTTTTTCATAACAGCTGAGTTTCTCAGCCAGATCAAGCGGGGGGGTGATATAAGAGGACAAGAACTCTTATTGCGTGAAACTGGCTCTTGAGCTCAGCAGATTTCAAAGCCCACTCTTTTCATTTTTCTTTCTGTGCCATATAAGCCTCCACACCGAAAGCCCATGATAGGCCCTGCCCTATATGTTCCTGAGCTTCAGGAATATTTTCCCTGAAACAAGATCTATGGAAGAAAGCAACAGAACGCCTATCCGTGAATGCAGGAGTATCAGAAGATTCCATTTTTCCTATAAAAAAAGCTATCTCTACATACTCGTCTTCTTCCTTTAGAGGCTTCCTACAAATAAGGCATTTCCAGACCCCTATTTCTTCTTCAAGACTCATGTTTATTACTTCCTTTTATTTTTATTCGCCTACTAAAGTATTCATATTATTTTTTAGGTAAGGCATTTCTCAGGATAGAAGATAAAGCTTCGTATGCGGAGTCTCAGGGGAAAAAAAAGGAAGATTTCTCAGCTGGATTTCTCAACTATAGGGTGGCGTGCTAAGGTAGAAAATGACAAAGGCCCTTTAGCACAGAAGATGAGTTTTTGAGCTCAGGGGAAAACCCTTCCTTTTTTTTAATATGTTTTAGCAAAGATTCATAGCATTTTTCTATCGCAACATCCGGTATGCCACCAGTACCTGTAAAAAGAATCTTACCGCCACGAGTTATGATCTCGCATTTGCATATCTTCCCCACAGTTAGCTTGGGTGAATACATTCCCAGATCCCGGGATAGGTCCCGCATGATCAGATATTTCCTCGATGTTGGTTCATCCATATTTATTACCTTTTTTTTATGTTTTCTTCTTAAAAAAAAATAAAAAAGGAAAAGTTATAAGCCGCTGGGTTTCTCAGCCAGAAGAGTTACTAACTAGGTGATGGAGGAGAGAAGTTGAGTAAACCCCCATTGCCTGAAGTTGGCTCTTGAGCTCAGCGGAAATCTCTTCCTTTTTTTTAATAAATTCTAACAAACTTTTATAACATTCTTCTATCGCAATATCTGCTATGCTGCCACAACCCACAAATATAGTTTTGCCATCTTTATTTCTAATCTCGCACTTGCAGATTTTCCCAAGAGAGATCTTTGGTGAATCTATTCCCAGATCTTGGGACAGCCCTTGTATGATCATATACTTTTTCGCCACTAAATCATCCATTAGATCCCTCAAAATATTTTTTTATTACAAATGTGTCGTTGCTTCCACATCGAGGACATCTTTTATAGCCACGATGGGCTTTTTTGCCCTTTCCTATAGTCGGGGCGTATATGAATCCACAGGCCGCACACTCTCTAACAGATCCCATATTTATTGCCTCTTTTTATTTTTCTTCTCCCCAGCAGAGCCTCAAGCTTTTTGTTTCGCCAGTTCTTCTAAATCTTTCCTCAGCCGATCGAGACGTTCGTCCAAAAGTGTTTTGTACTTTGCGTAATGTTCGAGATACCAGTCGCTCGGGTCAGCAAGATATTTCTCTCCATAGTTTGCACAAGTTTGAGCAGTTGTTAGAGCAAAGTGTAGATCATCCCAAATGCCTCTAAGCTCAGGGGAAATGAAGGATATGGGAAATTCTTTCTCTTCTTCCAGAGCTTTACTTGCATCGGCATATAATTTTTTGAATGCTTCTATATACACATCGATATCATCTTCTTCCGGTTCTTCTATTGTATCGCAGTCCTTTAACAACAAATCGGCAGTTTGTTCTGCCCATTCTAAATATGCTTCATCTTTGTATGTTTTCTCGGCTCTGCCACCTATGCATCCTGCTAATAATACCAAGAGGCACATCAAGCAAGCCTCTACTATATGTTTTCTCATTTTTATCACATCCTTTTATTTTGGACGAAGGCCAAGTGCGTCATATCTCCTTAACATGACGACTCCGTACCGAGTCCGCCTTTTTTCCCACACGAGAAGAACCCGTATCTCTTTTCTTTTCAGGAGAGTTTTGAGCTCACCTAATGGAATACCAAGAAATCTCGCCACCTCTGGAAGGTGTTTGCAGTTTTCACCTATCACTTCAATGCCCGATCTTTTCATAAGGAGACCCTACCAGAGCCACAAGTTCTTTCTGCAACTTCCTACCCTTAGGAGTTAATTTGTACTCATGTTTCCTCCCGATGACCCTATCCTCACAAAGACCAAGATCGCGGAAGTCCATCAACCGCATTGTACAATAACTATACATAGTGCCCTCCGTGAGATTACTCACGGAAGCTCTAATTTTCGCTGCGTAATTCCAACCTTTTTTATCCAGTGCCAGAAATATTAAGAGGGTGTGTTTGTTGAAGAACAATCTAACTTCTTCCTTCATAACTTTCACCTCGTTTTTTTTCATATATCGCCCCTATCCACGAAGTATAATATCAAGACGAGAAGCCCGAACGCTATCTCCCCAATTCCCGTCTTCGAAGTAGTTGCAGAATCCATATGCCTGCCTACTACAGTAGTTACAATTCCAAGACTGACGAAAAGAATTCCCACTACAGATAGATAAGGGTGGAGCTTCATATTAGCACCTTTTTTCCTTCTGTTTTAACTCAGTTCTACTCATCTCTTATCTTACCTCTCCTCTTAAACCAAGAAGATCGAGCATGTTCCATGCCTATTCCTTGCTGATCCTCTTTCCTAATCTTTTAGCTATATTTTCTAGCCCAAGTTTGTCCAATGTTTTTTTAGTCGGTATCCCTCTTGTATCCCATCCATGAAGAGCGTAATAGCGATCCAACATCTTATCCCACCTATCTAGATCAATTCTATATTTTCCATCTAGAGGTACATTCACAAATCGTCTTGGAGGAATATCCTCTCTTCTACCCCAATCTGTATGCAAGACATTGAAAGCCTTTTCAATATTATGGGTTCTCTCTCCTATACGTAAAACTTCGCGCCAATCAATAGATTTTCCAGTAGCGGCAGAAAACAATAGAGCATAATCCTCAGGCATTAACATATCTACCCTCAGGCTATTGGTAAACATGCATATCCCTACACAGTCTAGAAACGCTTCTAATCGTTCAAAGAAATATACCAAACGTTCTTTGTTTTTGTATTGGCTTTCATCTCCTATTGAGGAAACACCAAAGTATCGTTCACATACCTCACTATCAAGATCGATTAGCCTTTTTTCAATTACTGCACCTCTAGTATGCGTACCTCCTCGGGGTGCTACCATAGTGCCAAGAGCCCATGAGGGGGAGAGCCATAGGCACTCAAAGAGTTCCTGCCCCTTTACATGGATGCAATACTTCTCAGTTCCTCCTCCTATCTTCTCTGAGGCTCTCTTACATCCCTCTGCTAAGAGATCCCCAAATCCCTCTCTGAAGGCAATTTTTCTTAAGAGTTCAAAGATGACCTCAGAGTCTCCCCACTCCAAGGCTAATCCATCTGTATCTTCTTTCGTGAGCAGCCCCCTTTCATAACATTCCATGGCCCATGATATGACACCACTTACATTATCGACATCAAGACCCAGATCGTTGCACAATGCATGGGCTTTGAGGACTGTCTTGGCGTCAGCTAAATCTAACTTAGCACCAAAGTTATGAGGGTCATTCCCTTGAAGAGCTTCCACATGGGTTAACGATCCTTCTTCTTCAAATTCATAAACGCTCCAGCATCGTATCGGACAAGAAGGACAGGTCTTTTCATCTATCTTATACTCCAAGAAAATGTCAGGCATTAATCGCTCTTTGTTCCCCGGGGGTGGGATCTCACCCGAAAAGTTTCTATAGGGACTTTCAATATCCCATGGTTCATCATAACAATATACCCCATATTTCATTCTTCTCTTATTAAACTTATTATTATTCAATTTTTCAACTGATTCTTCAACGATTTTTTGAAAGGCATTAGGATTGTGTACCTCTATTTCTCCATTACCTTTAACAGCTATAGCCTTAAGATTTTTTGATCCCATTATTGCTCCTAATCCGCATCTACCGGCTGCCCGTGCTCCGTCAACAATAATACAGGAAGATCTAACTAGATTCTCTCCAGCCGGACCTATGCACAAAACTTTAACATCCCCGTGCTTTTCTTTAAGAATCTTTTCTGTTTCTGTGGTAGTTTTCCCTTTAAGATCTTTAGCATCTATTATGTTAGCATCTCCGTTATCTATCAATATATAAGAAAGATTTGGGCATCTGCCTCTTATGATTATATTATTTATCCCTGCAAACCGCATCTCTGGAGCAAAGTACCCCCCAACATTGCTCGAACCTATACCCTCCGTAAGAGTATTTTTAGAGTCTATATTAAGTCTGCACGCACCAGGTGCATCTGTCCCACAAAGTAGACCTGCTCCAAAAGCAAGCATATTTGTGGGATCAAAAGGAGAAATGTCTAGAGGAAGCTCATTAAATAGAATATACTGATTAACCGCTCTTCCTCCAACGAACCTCTTATATCTCTTGAAGTCCTCCCACCAAGACACCTTACTATTTGATACATCTATCCGTAGAATTTTGCCGTCTTGGACATTCATTGTACCACAGATTCTACTTGGCCCACACTTTTCTAAGCACCCTCAGTGTATTTCCTCCGATCACTTTCTCAATTTCGTCATCGGAGTAGCCATATTTTGTCAGCCATCGAAGGATATTCCACGATGCTTCTGTAGGATTTTCCATTCCTTTGACATATGGTACTTCTTCATGTGTAGTAAATGCTTGCTTTATTGATAAATGCGCCGCAAATGCGTGATGTAAAGCGATATGGTCTGCATACAATGTATCTGGACCGAAAGAGACATGATCAATTCCTACAAGGCCTTTGACATATTCGAAGTGATCCATAACTGATTCTATGCCGTGTTTTGGATGTTTTTTGGTGATTGTAGTATGGGGGGCTGCTTCAATTCCTATGACACCTCCTTTCTCTGCACAGGCTTGCATCACCTCATCGGTTTTTAATCGTTTTATGTCCCATAGTGTCCTTGCTCCCGCGTGTGTAATAAATATTGGCTCCTTGCTAGCTTCAATTGCATCCATAGACGTTGTTTCACCACAATGGGACACATCAATCGCCATTCCTACTTTATTCATCCTCTCTACTGCATCATTGCCAAAGTATGTCAATCCCCCATCCCTTTTTTCTTTTAGCCCCGAACCAAGTCCATTTGACTCACTATAAACAAGACCCATCATTCTCGCACCAAAACCGTAGAGAATATCAATTCTATCTACCTCATTTTCTATCATAGCACTGCCCTCTAAGACAGGAACGAGTGCGATTTTTCCTTCGTTATGTGCCTTTGAGATATCATCTACTTTCTCGCATCGTATCACAAAGTCCTGATGTGCTAAATCACACAATCGCATTCCTAAGTCATGTAATACATCATTCCACTTCCATCCTCCCTTAGAATGTATAGTACAACATCCGTCCATTAGGTTGTCGAACACAGCATCTAAACATGAGCGACTTAGTGCTTCATATGCAGCAAAGTGTCTTCCCTCCCTATTGTAGTCAAATACTTCGCTCATGTCCTCTGTCCACAGTACAGGGTGATCGTGGAGAGAAATGACAATACTTTTCTCAGCTATCTCTTTTACTCTTTCCTCTTCGGCCTTCGATAACGGGACTTCATATTTCCACTCTTCCTTTCCTTCTGCCAGCCCAAATTCTTTGTAGTCCTTTTCTTTTTCTAGGTATTGATAGGCTTTGTACCCATCGTATTTCTTATTAATTCCCATTTTTTTCATCTCCTAACTTAATACAATCTCAACTTTCTTTTCTTTCTTAAGAAACTTTGTTCCAAACTCCTCTGAGAGTTCCTCTATCTCACAAACTATATTTTTAAAATTGTTTTCTTTAGGTAAGGTCGGCTCAAATAACCCTTTACCGGATTTAGTAATGTAAACAGGATAAGCATATACTTCTTCTAATCCTCCCTTAGAAAGTATTGTCTCAATGATTAAGGTATTTTGAGGGTATAAAAACATTGTATCAAATATAATATTGCCCAAACTATAGCATATTAATTTTCCCTCATATATTTCAATTCCCTGTAGACGATGCGGATGATGGCCTAGCACTACATCAGAACCTGATTTGATCGCATCATGAGCCAGTGCTTTCTGATGTGGAGCCACTGTTCCGCTCAGATCAACTCCCCAATGAAATGAAGTAACTACCACATCTGAGATCTTTTTTGCATTTCTAACATCTTCCTTCATTATCTTTAGATCTCCTTTGTCAATGTTCGGTGTTGCTAAGAGTGGTGAAACATTAATTTTTGCTGCTCCTGGTATTTTTTCTTTTCCTTCTGCACCAAAAGACCAAATTGTACATTCATACGCCAAAAAAGATATCTTTAGATCTTCTCTTTTTATTATTTTAGGCTCGTGGGATTCCATAAAATTATAGCCTGCACCAACATACTGTATTTTCTTCGAGTCTAAGATTTTTATGGTATCTACTAGACCACCTGTGCCATAATCTGTAGTATGATTATTTGCAAGAGATACAATATCAATTCCTGTTACGCCCTCCACCATAGAAGGGGAAGTTTTAAGGGGTACCAGCCGTCCTAAAGCAGCAGAATCCCTGTTAGTAAGCGGTGTTTCTAAATTACCAAATATCACATCTGCCTTTTCCAGAAGCGGTGTGATCTCGCTAAATGCTGTTTTAGGATCATCTCTTTTCAGATATATATCTCCCATGGACATTAAAGAAACATTCATTTTTTCACCTCACAAAACTTCCAAAATTCCCTTAATCACATCACCGGTAAATGTCCAGTGAGCTACTTTCGCTCCCCAGTTCCCATATATAATAGCTACCAAGGCAATGCATATTAAGAAAAATATGTATATATAATCCAACTTTCCAAATTTCCACTTCTTTCGGGAAACTCTCTTAAAGCCACTTCTGAAACCCCTTGACTCCATAGATGCCGCCAATAGCTCTGAGCGTCGCATGGATGATTTTATGGCGGGTACTAATAAGGGAGCCCAAGCCTTTCCTTTTTTTATAGGATTTCGAGTCTTAATTCTCCATCCTCTAGCTTGTTGTGCATCCTGTATATCCCCCAATTCAGTGATGAATACAGGTATATAGGAGAGTCCTATACCTAAGGCAAGTACCAATGATTCAGGAAGCTTTATTTTATGGAAAACATCTACTAGCTCTGATACTGGAATTACCTCTGTTAGACATGCCATCATCAACAAGATAGTAACAAATCTAAGTACAATTTGCAGACCGAAGGTAAATCCATCTAATGTAAACAAAAGACGATTTCCGATAAGGAACTGGTATTCCTCATTAAAAATAGGTCGGGAGAGGGGATAATATAAAAAATTTGCTACAAACAAAATAATTGCTAGCAAGCTTACAGTAAGGGTAAGTGGCCCCAATACTTTTTTTATACTAACATTTCTTAAATAAATCACTATAGCCAATGGGGTAACCATCAGGAGTAAGTCCCACAAAAAGTCATAAACCATAGTCCCTACAAAAAAAACGACGAAGTATAGAAAAACCAATGTTCTAGGATCAAATTTAAGCTTCAATTTTATTACCTCCTAATATCGTTTTAATATGATCAGCCATTTCCTCCACACTCAACACATTCTCAGGCAACCATTGTTTCAATTTTTGGCCCAGCCTAGTTATAGGAGGAGGATGAAGGTTAGTAGTCTCTAATGCTTCTCCCTGAGAGAATACCTCTCTAGTGGTTCCATCTAGAAATATTCTGCCTTCTTTCGTGACAATTAGTCTATCAACCCATTTTGCACATAGTTGCATATCGTGGGTTATCACAATACAAGTTGCCCCCCTATCGTTAAATTCCTTTACGAGTCTCATTATCTCATCACCTCGAAGGTAATCTTGACCTGTTGTCGGCTCATCAACTATCAATATTTCTGGATTCATAGCTACCACTGAAGCAACAGCCACACGAGTCCTTTCTCCTAGACTCAAGGTGAATGGATCTACATCTAAAAAATCAGAGATCTCCATCCGGTGGGCAGCCATTTCTACCATCTTTTCAATTTCTTCTTCGGATAGACCCACATTTTTAGGTCCAAATGCTAACTCATCTTTTACTTTATCTTTGAATATCTGATCGTCTGGATTTTGAAAGCAGTAGCCAACGGTACTAGCCATCTTATCAGCTGTAAAATCTCCAATGTCATTTCCCATTACACAAACCTTCCCTTTGGTAGGATGTAGTAGAGCATTGAAGTGTTTTACTAAGGTTGTTTTGCCTGAACCATTTTGACCTACAATTCCCACAAATTCCCCCTTCTTTATGGTCAAGGAGCAATCCTTTATAGCAAGGGTCCCATCTGGATATGTATGGCTGAGATTTTCAGCCTTTATTACTGTTTCAGTGGAGGAGTGTCCCTTTGCCTCTTCTATAGGATCTACTTTTATGCCTCGCTTTAATAGTGGCCGTAGACATGTAGCCATTTCGTCTACAGTGATGGGAACTTTATTGAATTCGACGCCTAAGTCTTTTAGCTCCTTCCATAATAATACCATCTGGGGGACTCTGATGCCAATTTTAGTAAGCTCTTCTGTGTTCTGTAAGACTTTTCGAGGCGGACCATCAAAAATAATTTTTCCTTTATCAATCACAACCATTCTATTGACAAGAGGAGCTAAGATGTCAATCTTATGCTCTACGATGATCGGCGTCATGTTCTGAGCCTCTAGTTTTTTTATTATTATATCAAATACTCTAGCACTTCCAATTGGATCGATATTAGAAGTAGGCTCATCTAAAATCATTATGCCCTGTTTGGATGCTAAAAAGGCGGCAATAACGCATAGCTGCTGCTCACCACCGGATAAGGTGTGAGGGTTCTTATTTCTGTATCTAGTGAGTCCTGTCTCTTTTAGTTGCTCTTCCACTTCTCTGTTTGTTTCTTCTGGAGAGGTGCCAAAATTCTCAAGGGCAAAAGCAATTTCATCTTCTACTGTAGGACAAATTAACTGACTTGCCGGGTCTTGACCAACATAGCCAACTAAAACTGCTATTTCGCCCATAGTAGAAAAATCTCCAGTAATAGATTTACCCTCTAGGAGAACATCACCCGCATATTCTCCTTCAAAAAAATGAGGGATGGCACCGTTTATTAGTCTGCATAATGTTGTTTTTCCCGCGCCTGCTGATCCGGTGACCAAAAGGATATTCCTCTCATTTATCTGCAAACTGACATCTTCCACAGCAAGCTCTGTCTTGCCCTTATAGCTAAAATCAACATTGTTGATTTGAATCCTTTGTTTCATTTACTATCCCTCCAAAAATGATTTTTTTTAAATTCACTATTTTTCCTTGTGCACCTTGCGTAGCGCATACGCTACAACACATACCAATGCGACAGTAAGCACAGTACCTAGCCATTTGTAACTCCCCAGCAATGACTTCATAAGATCAGAGGACGCAACATATCCTTCTAAGAGCCAGTATACGGCTCCAATGACAGCTACTACTACCAGCAAGAGTATAGCATATATTGTATTTTTTTCCATGCTTATCTCCCTCCTGGCCATATCCAATCTGGTTTTGGCGTCTTACCCCCAGGCGAAATCGCTCTAATCAAGATCGCAAGGAGTGCCCCTTGAACAGCTATCCATATGAGAACTGCTCCACTTGTCCATGCAAAAACGTAGGTGGGCCAGAACGGCCAGTATCCCATGATATTTGCGGCGCAGTACATTAGTACTGTGATGAAGATGCAAAAGAAAACAAAGTACGCTCCGTAAATCAGGGGGATCTTTACTTTCCAAGAAGAAACTTTCCATAGCCCCATATTTTTCCACATGTAGGCCATTATTGGTGCTGCAATGGCGTTACCGATCCAGACCATGGGAGGGAAAGGTGTAGGAAGGCCACCCATAATCGATATTATTATCGACTCTATAGGTCCATATACAAATGCAGTGAAAACATAGATAGCCTCTCTAATATCAATAACAAATCCAGGAACAGGCATCGGAATGACGAGTCCTAATGCTCTCCACGCAAAACACAAGCCTCCAAGCGTTGCTGCAATAGCAATTTGCCTTGTTGTCAAAAGGGGTATCTTTTTTGTCTTTTTGGTTTTATTTACGGCAGCTCCTATGGCGGCTCCAACCACTCCACCCAGAAGCAACCCAGCTAATGTTTTTCTATTCATTTTTTTTATTCCT
>JAGLWR010000070.1 GCA_023133315.1 Methanomicrobia archaeon
CACATCATTATCGCTCTTGCAACTATTGTTGTTGAGTCGCTATGGGGGTACAGTAAGAACGTTTGACAGGTGGTGTGGTCTGGGCCAATATCTCTTTTCATTTGGAGGAGTCAGCCCTTCTACAGCAACTCCAGCAATAGCCACCATATCTGTGGAAAGCAATTTCTCGATTGCATAGGAGCCATCAACTCCGCATGTAGTTGGATAAGTTGGGGCAGATAAAATCTCTATATCCTTTTTTAACAAATTTTGATTTTTCAGATTTTTTCGAATTTCATCTTTACTCTCAAATAATTTACGAAAAGATTTTGACAAATTTTCTCCTAATTCATCACATTGATTTAACATTTCTTCTACTAACGCTCCTGGTAATTCCTCAAATGGATTCTCAATGATTTTTTCCACCATACTAAGAATAACGCCTTCCTCGTTTATAACATTTTCTCTTTAAGTAGTGAAATGGCAAATTGAGATTACTTCTCTAAGATTCTAAGGTTTAAACTGCCTTTCATCTTCCCAATCACTTTCAACTCTCTCGGTAAATATAACTTCATACATCTCTCAATCTCCAAATACCTGATCGATACTTAGATATTCTCCCTTTTTGATCTCCTCTTTGAGTTTTTCAACTTCTTCCTTTTCTTCTTCGGTTATCTCTTCAAAGCCAAGGAAATTATCTATTTTAGCGCTTAACTCAAGTAATAATGCTTCAATACGATCAATTTTTTCTATTAGTACTTCAGACATTATTTTTCACCTACTATTCTATACTGCAGTTCTGTATTTAAGAATTTCGTATACTTATAATATGGTGATGTCAATATTTGATATTTTGCAAGCTCTGAAGACACAAATATACAAAGTTGCAAACCAAAAAAGATTTTAAAGTACCTCTTAATAGAAATGTTTATGAAAGATAAAGTTTTTATTTTTCAAAATAAAATAAATTATAACTACTTGATATGAACAAAAATTATAGGGTTACTGAAAAATAGACGGATGATAAAATGAAAATTAGACCGATACAGTTTCCACAGGACGAGTTGCCACACGATACTATAATAGAATGGTGGTATTTCAATGGAAATTTAAAAGACGAGAGAGGTAAAAAATACTCTTTTATGGACTGTTTGTTCAAGGCGGATTCGAAAAGAGTGAAGATCCCTTTTCTGAAAAGCCCGTTTAAACGTATGTATTTCTCCCATTCGCTCTTGTCGGACATTGAAAATAAAAAATTCTATTCAGAAATAAATCCCGTTTCAATTCTCTCTAAGGACAGTTTTTCAAGACCTTTACTCTTTATAAATTACACTCAGCCGCCTTTTAGAGGATATGTAAATTACGCAATAGATGAAATCGGGAAGTTCAAATACCACATAAAAACAGAAAATATAGATTTAAGTTTAATATCGAAGAAAAAACCGTTATTAGAAGGTGGAAATGGCTATCTCGACTTGAAAAGACAATCGACATACTATTACTCCTTAACTAATCTGGAAACGAATGGTAAAATAAACATAGAAGGTAGATGGATAGATGTTACAGGAAAATCATGGATGGATCATCAATGGGCGGATGTTTCTTACACTAAATTTAAATGGACGTGGTTTTCAATACAGTTGGATAATGATATTGAAATGGTTTGCTTTGAGTATGTCGATGACAGAAACAACAAAACATATCTGGCAGACATTTGTTATCCGAACAATGAGCAAAAACACTTTTCTCGAATTGAATTGAAACCCCTTGGAGAAAAATGGACAAGCAAAAGAACAGAAGCGGTCTATCCTTTGTCGTGGGAGATTAAAGTCCCATCAGAGGAAATTAATTTGAAAGTCTATCCGTTAATTAAAAATCAGGAGATGATTTTCGGAACGATAAATTATTGGGAAGGGCCTTTAGAGATCACAGGTTTATTTAATAACAAAAAAGTAAAGGGTGAGGGTTTCATGGAATTAGTTGGTTATCCAAAGAAAATATCTAACGTGAGATTGTACGAAAAAGAAATTAAAAAAAAGGTGAGAGAGGCGATGTTTTTTGTTACAAAAAGTGGAATGCGAACTGTTAAAGGTACTATAAAAAAAATAACCCCAACGTCCAAAAAGATTTTAAAATAAAAATAGAAGGTGTAAAAGATGAATAAGAAAATTTTAATTTTAGGCCTCGTTGGAATCTTATGCATAGGAAGTGGCTGCATAATCTATCAAAATTTCCAAGAGACATCTTCTGAAAATGTAAAGATTCAAACAGACAGGGATAGTTACACACCCATAATGTCTTCAACTGTGGGAATCGAGTTAGTTCCGATATACACCTCGGAAAGAGACTCAGAATCAGTTAAATTTCATTGGCGTACAAATTACGGGTATTTTGTGAGTTGGAAATCTCCTGAATATAAAGTTATCCCGTTAGGAACAGAGGTCATAAACAACGGAGAGAAAATCTATTGGTCCTATGATCCCACCGAAATGGGTGAAAAGAGGCCCCCTGTTCAAATCTCTTTAACTATAGAAGATGCCATATCCGGGCAACCTTTGGCCGAGTCAACTCTTGAAATAGAATGGGAAGATCAGGACATTGCAAAAGTTAAAAAATGATTCAATTTATACATCATACTTTGCAGCAATGGGCATTCTTCTTCCCACCCCAAAAGCTTTTGTAGTTACCTTCAATCCTGGAGCTGCTTGTTTTCTTTTGTACTCATTTTTCTTCACGGCGTTGAGCACCCACTGTGCTGTTTCAGTATCAAATCCTTTACTAGCTATCTCTTTTAACGAGTAACCTTCGTCTACATGGAGACGGAGTATCTGATCAAGAATATCATAAGGAGGCAACGTGTCCTGATCTAACTGGTCAGGCTTTAACTCCGCTGAAGGAGGTTTTTCTATGATTTCCTTTGGAATTATCTCAGAATTCTTGTTTATACACTGTGCAAGTTCATAAACCATCGTTTTTGGAACATCGGAAAGAACACTGAGGCCTCCGCTCATATCACCATAAAGGGTACAGTATCCTACTGCAAGTTCACTCTTATTCCCTGAAGAGAGAACGAGATAACCGAACTTGTTGGAAAGTGCCATAAGGATGTTTCCACGTATTCGTGCCTGAATATTTTCCTCAGTGACATCCGTTTTCTTTCCTTCAAAATGCTCTTTGAGAATCTCAAGATATGACGAGAATACAGAAGAGATCGGTATCACCTTAAACTCTATACCTGAATTCTCTGCAAGCTTTTTTGAGTCTTTCACGCTGCCTTCTGATGAGTATAGTGAGGGCATGGAAACGCCGAGAACATTTTCGCTGCCTATAGCTTCTACAGCCAGACAGCATGTTACGGCTGAATCTATTCCCCCTGATAATCCCAAAACAGCTTTTTCGAAGCCGCATTTTTTCATGTAATCTTTTGTACCCAGAACAAGAGCTTTATAAACTGATGCAATCTCATCTTCAGGAGCAAAGGGGATGGGCTTTCCTGTTGTTAAATCAATTGTCTGCAGATCTTCTTCAAAGGAAG
The DNA here is from genome assembly GCA_023133315.1 of Methanomicrobia archaeon. Lineage (GTDB taxonomy): Archaea > Methanobacteriota_B > Thermococci > Methanofastidiosales > B48-G16 > B48-G16. Next base: position 3,515 of record JAGLWR010000070.1, read on the forward strand.
GAAGAATCTCAATTAAATTGCCATTACGATCAATATACATACTTCTGCCGTCAAAGATCAGTTCGTCATTACCACCCACCTGATTGACAAAGATAAAAGGGACTCTATGTTTCAAAACATGATTTCTGATAAGCTTGAATCTGATCTCCTCTTTCCCTACAAAGAACGGAGAGGCAGATATGTTTATAAAGAGCGTAGCTCCTTTTTGAGCAAGTATTTCTATTGGATCAGACCTATAATTTCTTTTTGGCCATAATTCAGGAATATTCCACGCATCTTCACATATCGAGATGCCGAGAACTTCATCTTTAAATGAAACGGTATTGATCTCGGGAGCGGGATCAAAATATCTCGCTTCATCAGATAGACGAGATTTATGCTGTTCTATGAGTACCTTTCCATTGCAAACCAACACAGCTGAGTTGTACAGTCCTTTGCCATAATCTTTTTCAGTAGGAAGAACTGTTCCAAAAAGAATACCCTTTTTTGGGTACCCAGTCGAGAACTTAATTATTTTTTGAAGAGCATCTTGTGTTTTCTTAATAAATTCTCTTCTCTCCAAAAGATCTCGAGGAGGATATCCTGCAAGAAATAGTTCTGGAAAAATAACTAAATCAGAAACGTTCTTACTCAACGCTTCTTTCATCTTTAGCAGATTGCCTTCTAAATCTCCTACTACTGGATCCATCTGAGCAATGGTAATTTTCATCTCTATAATATAGTATTTCATTTTATAAAATGTTTTGTACACCTTTAAAACTATAGTAGAGAAAAACTCTTAAATTAAGACTACCAATGTACATAATCCAGAGGATAAAAATGTTCACTACAAACCTATTGATAGTATTGATTGGAGCATTATTGGGAAGGATATTATCAAAAAAGTTAAAACAGCCCTCAATTTTGGGGGAATTGATTCTTGGGATGATAATAGGAAACATTGGTATAATAACTTTAACAGAAACAATGAAAGATATCGCAGACATCGGTATTCTATTTCTACTGTTTTCAGCGGGTCTCGCTATAAATTTTGAAGAATTTAAAAGATTGGGAAAATCATCATCGGTTGTTGCATTTTCTGGCGTTGTTCTACCCTTTTTATTAGGTTACTTTATCACAATTCTTTTCGGATTTTCCAAACTTATAGCTGTATTTGTTGGAGTTTCCCTGATCGCAACATCTGTCGGCGTCAAGACTGAGATTCTCTCAGAGTTAAAGATGATAGAAACAAGATTGGGCACTCTTATAATGGGTGCGGCAGTTATAGACGATGTAATAGCCATAATTGCAGTTGGTATTGTTGCAAGTATAGCCACAAGTGGAAGTATACCTGTAAAAAGAGTGTTATTAACTATTTTTTTATCCGCAATCTTTTTAATAGTCTCTTTGACTTTGGTTATTAAATTATTTAAAAAATTTTCAGAAAAATTTACGTTTAAAATGGCAAGCATAGAGGACATCTTGCTTTTTGGAGTAATAATATCTCTTACTTTTGGTGTGACGGCAGAAAATATAGGATTATCAATAATAACGGGCGCCTTTATAGCGGGATTAATTCTAGGACAAACATATTTTGCAAGGGTACTTTTCGAACACGTTTCTTTATTCGGTGAATCGCTCTTTATTCCCATTTTCTTTGTGACGATGGGTATGCAATTTAATATTTATACCTTCAAATCTGTTGGTTTTTTTGCTGTAATATTGATACTTGTAGCAATAATTGGAAAAATTGTTGGCTGTGGATTGGGTGCAAAAATCTCTAAATTTACAAGCAAAGAATCTTTTGCAGTCGGTGTCGCCATGATACCGAGAGCGGGTGTAGAATTAGTATTGATAAAGCTTGGGCTTGACTATGGTATTATCTCTTCAGATATAGCTTCTGTAATACTCTGTATGGTGATAGTTACCACGCTGATTACTCCTCCCTTTTTATCATCTGTATTAAAAGGATTAAAGTTACGAAGATAGATACCTTTTTTTAATTAATCTTAGGTTCTTGTGACCTCCCCAGATCATAAAAAGACCAAAAATAATAATTATTTTTCTTATCAATGGCATTTGTTTTATTATGTTCCATAATACGGTCATGTAAGAGTCAGTTTCTGATATGCCGCCATAGGGTATATCATCTTTTAAAACATATACATGATCTTTCTGAACAACAATTTGAGATTTTATTCTAAGATACTCTTCCACAGATTTCAGTAAAATAGCTTTATCCTCGCAGTCTCCTCTTCCTTTTCGAATTGTTTCTCGTGGAGTTGCCCAATACTCTAAATTCCAGTAAACATCATAGTCTGATGCCCATTCTATATTCTCGTAGATATACTCCTCAGGATTTATATTATTTGTGTTCAAATATTCCGCAAGTTTTATGACTTCCGTGTCGTTAGGATCGGTAAGGCTCTCTATCCCTTCTATCTGATTGATAATTTGTTTTCCAGCTAGATAGATATTGGGATATAACACAAGAATGATAAGAATTACTGAATATCCTATTTTACGTATCTTTGCATTCATTATTTTTAATGATGTATCATACGTTTTAAAAAGGTTTTTATTCTTTAGGTTGCGATCCCAAAGACTTATAAAATATTAGATTTCAAAGCATATATGGAATGGAAGACTCACATTTCTCTGGGAATCCTTTTTGGATTAATAGCATACATGGTGTTAAGTAGAAAATTTTTTGCAGAGATAAATTTAATAGATTTTTTAATCTGGACAAGTTTTTTTTCGATTGCTCCAGATTTTGATATAATACTTAAACATAGATCCGAGTATACTCACTCTCTTTTAGGTGTATTCTTCGGATTTATAATCGGATTTATTCTAAA
>JAGLWR010000071.1 GCA_023133315.1 Methanomicrobia archaeon
GGGGCGGGCGTGGTGGTAGTTGGAGAAGGTGTAGTCGTAGGAGGTGGAGTACATTTCTCTATCCATTGCTCACATGTTCCTACCATCTCCTCATCGTCTATGCTCTCAAATATTGATTTTGCATCTTCAAACTCTTTTTTCGCATTGTCTAACTCTCCTGCATCGAAATACGATACTCCTGCGTTCAACTTCAGATGTCCTTCACAGCTCTTAATCTTTACAAGACAAATTTTAGCATTTTTCTCATCAAAATAATTTAAAAAGTATGTCTTTGCCTCGTCATACTTTTCCAGGGCTTCATCATATTTTCCTTTGTTATACAAAGACTCTGCATAGTTAAAGGCTTCAACACCCTTGTTCTTAACAGTTATCTCGACATAGAAAGGTCCATCCACGAAAGGTGTGCAACCTCCTTCGCATACATCTCCTATCTCTCCTGAGATTATAATAGGTATTTCCAATTTTACGTTATTTGCATCTGAACTGATCTTTATCTTTATTTTTCCGTTTATAGAAGCACCTATCTGTATCTTCTCGTCCCAGCTAGGTTCAGATATAATGATAAAATACTGTATCTCATCTCCTAAAAGTCCTAAATCTACAGAAGCTTTACAGTCCGATAAATCAGTTTTTGATGTGTTTTTTATCTTAATATCTATTTCTACTGTCTCATTTGGTTCCGCTATGTTTTTATAATCTAATGAAACATCTACCGTCTCAGCATATACTACGCTGAGTACCAGAAGTATTGAAAGTAGCGCCAGCTTTTTCATGGTCTTTCTTTTTCACAGAATTTAAAAAGGTTTGTGGTGTTCTAGTGTGTTATACATTTCCAATTTTTTATTGCAAGACGTAGTTGTCCAACTACTGATCTAAACCAAAAGACTTATAAATTATATCTTCTATAACGCATTATGACAAATTATATTTTTGGCATGAGCCTGGGTGTTTTTGGAGCTTGGATCGTTGGAATCATAACGGTTATCCTTGCACTGCTCTACACGTTTTTGACAAAATCTGAGGAGGAATAATAATGGGAGCCGAACTTGTTCCAGTAGAAGAGTATCTAAAAATTGCTATTGCTATATTTGCGTTGTATATTATTGCTAATATTTTTATTGGTATTTATGGAAGTAGAAAAACAAAAACAGCAAAAGATTACTATTTTGCATCTCATACGGTAGGTCCATGGGCTATCGCACTGGCTTATGGAGCTACCTGCTACAGCGCTACCCTAATTATAGGGTATGGAGGTCTCTCTTACAAGATCGGGTCGGCCATGCTCTGGATAGCAGCTACCAATATACTTATCATGACGTATCTAGCCTGGGTAGTCCTGGGAAAGAGAGTGAGGAAAATGCAGGAGAATCTTGGTTCTTATACGATCATGGAGCTTTTATCGCAGCGATACAAATGCCCTCAGGTAAGACCTGTTCTCGGTATTATTGTCATGTTTTCCATGATGGCTTACTCTGTAGCCGTACTCACGGGGACTGCACGTCTTTTCCAGGTTATCTTCGATATTCAGTTCCTTTATGGGCTCATTATTATCGTTGCTGTCATTGGATTTTATATTACGATGGGAGGTATCCTCTCCACGATTTACGCTAACTTCCTGCAGGGTGCAGTAATGATTGTCGGAATGGTCGTTCTGCTGTTTGGAGTCATTCACAAGGTCGGCTTTACTTCCGGTTTTGAAACTCTGAGCAGCGAGTTCGGGAAAGAGTTTGTCACTATGCCTGGTACGGGAGGATGGTGGTTCTTGATCTCTTTGTGTCTTGTAACAAGTCTTATCCCGTGGGGTATGCCCCAGATACTCACAATGCTTTACTCTGCCAAAAATACGAGGGCAATTAAACTTGCGATACCTATTGTTACAGTCTGGTCATTTGTGGTATTGTTTACAATATATTTTGTTGGTCCCATGGCTCGTGTTGTTTTAGGAAGTGGCGTTGAGGTAGATCAGGTCATGCCAACGTTATTTAGAGCAGTCTTACCTGCTGTGGGAATAGGTGTGGTACTCTCAGCAGTCGTTGCTGCATCGATGTCAACTGCGGCAGCTACAACATTGCAGGCATCCTTTGCGTTCGCCAGGGACTTGCTCCAGCCGTTATTCCCAACTAAAATCTCAGATAAGAGTATATTGAAAGTATCCAAATTCTCTACTGTGATAATGATAGCAATTGCCTTTGTACTCTCGTATCAAAAACTTGGAACGATAGCCGATATTTTCAATTTCGGGGCAGCAGCTTCGTGTGCAGCGTTTGTACCGCCGTTGGTATGCGGATTATTCTGGAAGAGAGGAACTAACAAAGGTATACTCTCCAGCACCATCCTGGGATTTTTGACGGTATTACTCTGGACTCTGATCTTTGGTCTCAAGGGAGAAAACTTCCATGGAATACAGGCTATTATTCCTGGACAGATAGTTGGTTGGGTAACATTTATCGTCGTATCACTCGCAAGTAAACCATTGCCAAAGACCCTTGTGGATAAGGCTATGAAATATTGATTTTATGAACTAAAGTTAGGTTTATAAAGTCCTGAGAGTATATATAATAAGTATGGATAAAAAATTTATAGTATTAATATTGGTTGCTCTAATACTGATCGTTTTTCAGGGGAGGATAAAAGTATATCTGGCTACTTTGAACTCCGTACAGAAATTAATGATGGGGCAGATCATAATTCTTGGGGGGATACTGATTATTTTGTTATATTATATACTTTCCCGCTCTGAAGAAGAATGAAGATCAAACTCGGGAATGAGTTTGCCAACTATTTTTCCCTGAAAGTTTTTATTTAGGGGAATATGGTATTTTTTAAGCATTTCCAGCTCTTTTTTATTTAAAATGTCTAATTTTTTTAAAATTTCTATTATTACGGGACTTTTAGCTCTCTTTGCTCCATCATCTATTTTCAAAGCTATTCCAATTCCTTTGTGTAGAACTCCAACGCAGTACACACCTTCGGCTCCATTCTTCCCTATTACCTTTTTTGTTGTTTTCATAAGATCTGTGTCAAATCTTTTTGTTCCCGCTACATTTTCTGGATAACTCTGCATTGCACGCACTATTTTCTCAGCTGCTTCCTTCTTCATTTTGTCCAGATAGTCTGAATTGGTAAGTCTTGCAAAACCTAAAGCCATATTGTATAACGGCATCCCAAACACAGGGACACCGCACCCGTCAATTCCTATTTTTATCTCTTTACATTGTGTCATATACTCCATAGCCTTTAAGATCTCTTTCTGTACAGGATGTTCAGATTCATAATAGTCTTTCAAAGGATAATCTTTCATCTTTGCAAGGAGAAGCATCCCTGAATGTTTTCCTGAACAGTTGTTGTATATCGGTGTAGATTCCTCTTTTTTCAGTATGAGATTTTTCTTTGCTTCTTCTGAGTATGGCATGTGAGTACCGCATTGCAGATACGTTTCATCCAGCCCTATTTTATTTAGGATAGAGGTTACTGCCTCTATGTGGATATCTTCTCCATTATGCGACGCTACTATTGTAGCCAGTTCTCTTTCACTTATCTCATATTTTTCCAGTGCACCACTTTCCACGACAGGAACAGCCTGAAGAGGTTTGGCGGAGGATCTCATATAGACAACGTAATACGGATCTCCTACGTAATAGAGAAGCTCTCCGCGCTTATTTACTACGGCAACAGAACCCCTATGAATGCTCTCTGCCAGTTCGTTTCTATAAATTTTAACAAGTGGCTCGCTCATATCTTCACTTCCTTAATGTATTCGACAAGATTTTTAAGTTCCTCGAGACAGGCTTCAAAAATGATTTTTCCCTTTTCTGCCGAAGCATTTTTTGAATATCCTACAACTCCGCAGTCAGTAAACTCTTTTGTCTCGCACGTGATAATACCACCAAATTTTTTTGGTGCCCACGTAGTATCAACGTCTTCAGCCCTTTCCATCTTTACGAGTTCTGGATACAATACTAAATTCAATGATGTCTCTACAGAGCCAGCATGACCCAGATATTTTGCAGTATTCTCAGGATAGAGCTTTTTTACTATTTTTTCAGGAATAGATCTCCACCATTCATAGATTCCGACAAAAACATGTTCATCTCGCATCTGCAGTGCTATATCACTCAAACAGGATGTATTTCCACCGTGTCCATTGACAAAGAGGATCTTTGTAACACCGTGATACTTAAGTGCCATGCATATGTCCAACAGATAATTTTTGAAACTTTCGTAAGAAACCCAGATAGTTCCAGAAAAGAATCTGTGATGTTTTGAGACACCAATTGGTACTGTGGGAAGCACCACTGCGTCCAATTTCTCTGCAAATTTTTCCGCTATTAAATGATCCGTTCCCAGTGGATTTTGAGGTCCGTGCTGCTCTGTCGATCCCACTGGTATTACAATGACATTATTTTTTAAACTCTTTTCAGCTTCTTTCCACGTGATATTTCTCAACAACATAGAAAAATTCTAGTTTTAGATAATATAAATTTTTTCATTGCTTTAAAAATAGATTAGAAAATTTTTAAGTATACCAAAAATGAAACAGCGTACTAGTGTAGTGATTCTGTTTTCCAAAAACATTTTTATTTTCATATGCTGATTATTTTTTATGAAAAAAGCTGTTTTTGAGAACGTATGCAATGATCTAGAAGATATCATAGGAACTGAAAAACTAAAGAAGCTCCCAAAAACGTATGAGTTAATCGGAGACATTTTGATCATATATATCTCTGAGGAGTTATCTCACTGGAAAAAAGAGATAGGAGAAGTATATCTTGAAAATTTTCAGAACGTAAAAACAGTTTTAAGAAAGGGGCATATCTCCGGGGAATACAGAAAGCCACATTGTGAACATTTAGCAGGAAATGATACAGAAACGATACACACAGAAAATAAAATAAAATTCAAGCTCGATTTGAGCAAAGTCATGTTTTCTTCTGGAAACATAGAAGAGAGACAGAGGATGAGCAAGATACCAAGAAAAGATGAGCACGTGGTGGACATGTTTGCAGGAATAGGTTATTTTTCTCTTCCCGTTGCGTACCATTCTCACGCTCACGTTACTGCAATAGAAAAGAATCCACACGCTTTTTATTATTTGCAAGAGAATATAAAATTGAATAAAGTTGAAAATCGTGTGAAAGCTTTGAATATGGACTGCAGAGATTATTCTGGAAATGCGGATAGGGTAATAATGGGCTATATTCAAAAAACAAACGAATTTCTGGAAAAAGCTTTTGAAATTGTTAAGAAAGGAGGAACAATCCATTACCACCAGACCGTCGTCGAAAAACTTTATCCTGATGCCGTATACTCAGAAGTAAACGCGGTAAATGAAAATTATGATATTATATCCATGAGAAAAATAAAAAAATTCTCTCCGGGCGTATGGCATATTGTCGCAGACATCAAAGCACTCTAAGGTTTATGCAGCTTCAGATCCAGTATTACGTTAACAGAGACTTTATATTTCAGTTTTAATTTCTTCATTTTCTTTTTTATGGTCTCCTTTATGATTTTTTCTATCTTTCCACGAAACATCTCGTCTATTTCCCCTTTTAAATGAAGAACATTAAGTTTTGTACTGCAGTAAAGACTTTTTCCTCTTAAAAATGCCTCAAAATTTTGGAGGTCAACCTCTACAGTCATTGGGTCTTCAGAAAATTCTCTTTTTGCGATCTTAAGAATTTCAGGTTTGCACTCTTCCTCCAGCGCAATGATTTTTTCATTTTTTTCTCCGAAGAGTTTTAATATTGTTTCATCTGTTGGTACTTTTATCCTGTATTTTTTTAATAAAGCTTCTCTATCGAGTTTCTTGGGTGGAGCTACCTCCTTTTTGAGAAGTTTCTTCTTAGAGACTTTCTTTCCCGTAAAAACACAATCTCTGTTTAATTCTAAAGCAACATCGAACATAAAATCATCAAATGTTACAAACTCCACGGTAGCCGTTCCGTACTTCTTATTCTTCAGGAGAGTCAAAGCTTCATCTCCTTTAAACGTTTGATTTGTGCCCAGATTGATTATATCGGCAGCGACTATCTTATTATCTCTGATCAAAATATATGCATCTTCAACGCTTTTATTCTTCCCAAATATTCGTATATACCCTTTAAAATCTGGCTCTATACTATCGAAGAACTCATCATTAACGATGAACTCTTCTCTTTCGCTGTAATGTACAGATGTTCCTCTGGGCAGTTCCATAAAATTCTCTCCTTTTGTAGGTATTTAAGGTTTTTGTTGAGGTCGGGAAAATAGGAATGAGAGAGCTGATCCAATTTTCAGGTTGGGGAGGTTCCTTCATCCTCTTTTTCTTTTGGAGAACCGTTTT
>JAGLWR010000072.1 GCA_023133315.1 Methanomicrobia archaeon
AGTCCCTCTCTGCAGTCTTCACCGGCGATCTTTTCATTGTCTTTTATAAACTTATTTCGAAGAGCGTATGTATTGAAAGCTCTCGTGATCGCTGTTTTAAGCCCCGAAAGATGAGTTCCTCCTTCTTTTGTATTTATATTGTTTGCGAATGTGAAAATATTTTCAGTATAACTGAGGGTATGCTGCATCGCAACTTCCACTATGACATTATCCTTTTCTCCATATATATAGAGAGGCTCTTTACTTAACTTCTCTTTATTTCTGTTTAAATGTGTGACAAAGGAAACGATTCCTCCATCGTACTTAAATGATTTCTTAACATTCCTTCTTTCATCTATAAGTTCTATTTTCAGTCCCTTATTAAGAAAAGCCAGCTCTCTCAATCTCGTTGCCATGGTATCGAAATGAAAATCAATTTCTGGAAAAATTTCGTTGTCTGGTGAAAACTTTATTACAGTACCGCCCTGATCACTTTTACCAATAGTTTTTAGTTTAGAAATAGGAATGCCTCTTTCATATCTTTGATAATAGACATTTCCGTCTCTCTTTACAGTAACTTCAAGATACTCTGAAAGAGCATTGACGACGCTTACACCTACACCGTGTAAACCTCCAGAAACTTTATAGCTCTTTTTATCAAACTTACCGCCGGCATGAAGCATTGTGAGAACTATCTCCACGGCAGGTTTTTTGTACTCGGGATGAATATCAACGGGTATTCCCCTCCCATCGTCTTCTACAGTTATAGAATTATCATTATGTATAATCACTTTAATATTTTTACACATACCTGCCAAGACTTCGTCTATGCTGTTATCCACTACTTCATAAACTAAATGATGAAGACCATAACTATCTGTGGATCCGACATACATACTCGGTCTTTTTCTTACAGCCTCTAGCCCTTCAAGAACCTGGATGTTTTCTGCTGAATATTCCATAACTATCACTTCTCCGCAGTAAATATAAATTGGAATTTTCTATATTTTTTAATACATCTTATTGTATTTAAGCTTTGCCTTTTAACGAATATGAAGGAAATTTTAAAAAGTTATTCTTTCTAAAATCCCCTTTACGTGTCCCGCTCCAACGACCACCACGATCCTCTTCTCTTCTATCTTCTTTATTTTTTCAGCCATGAACTGATCTCTTTCTTCTATCAGAACTCTATAAAGATACGGTGAAAGCTTCCTGAGTCCCTCAATGAGGGACTCAATATTTTCTTTGTTCAGATCTAACCTTATCTTCTCTTTTTGAAAAGGAGAGAGAATAAGGGCTTTTACAAGGGTTAACTTCTCTTTAAATGGTATTCTCGTCATTTTTTCTACCGTTATCTCTGCGTCTCTGTCTATCAGATAAAGCCTGGCGTTTATATTTTTGCAGTATTGGGCAGCAGTGATCATTTCTTTTCCCGGGAAAACTCCCATATCTTCTCCAAGTTTTCTTTCTACATACCCAAGAAACCCTGCTATTATCCCTGTCTTTATTCCTTTCGCTTTCACAATGTCCACGAAGCTCATTCGTTGACCAGTCAAGAGTCCGTAGTACCTTTTTGGATCCAGCTCTATGCACACCGCTTCAGGCATTTCGGATATTATAGTCTCCTTTACCTCATCCACACTTTCTTTAAAAATATGAGCAGTCCCTATGAGCGTTATCTCTCTATTTTCTGTGATAATTTTTTCGATCATTGTTATGAGAGTTTTACTCCCTTTTTCTCATACTCCATTTTCTTTAAATCTTTTCTCTTTATCTTTCCGCTTATCGTCTTTGGCAGATCGTTAACAAACTCTATCTCTCTTGGATATTTGTAAGGTGCCGTTACGCCCTTAACGAAGTTTTGGAGCTCCTTCACAAGGGTTTCTGACGGTTTGTATCCTTCTTTTAAAATCACGAATGCTTTTACAATCTCACCTCGTACAGAATGCGGAGATCCAATGACAGCCGCTTCTATCACGGAGGGATGTTTTACGAGAGCGTCCTCCACTTCAAAAGGCCCTATCCTGTATCCTGCAGAGAGTATGACATCATCGGATCTTCCTTCAAACCACAGATACCCATCTTCATCTATCCGTACAAGATCTTTCGTGTGGTACTGCCCGTTTTCGTCAATTATCTCTTTTGTTTTCTCTGGTTTGTTGTAATACTCTTTGAATATTGCTGGTATCCCTGCTTTTACAGTTATCTCACCAATTTCTCCTGATTTTGCTTCTTTTCCTTCGGGATTAAGAATTTTAATACCCAGCCCGGGCATTATTTTTCCCATTGATCCCGGTCTCACCTCGGGGATATCGACATAATTGCAGGCAAGACAGCACGTCTCTGTCTGACCGTATCCATCTCTTATCGTTATCCCAAACGCTTTCTGGAAGGTTTCTACTACCTCTCTATTGAGCGGTTCACCGGCAGAAAGGAGACTTCGTAAATGTGATAAATCATACTTCTTTAGGTTCGGCACATGGACCATCAATCGCAACTCTGTCGGTGTGACACAGCATATTGACACAGCATATTTTTCCAAGAGTTCAAAGTATTTCTCTGCATTAAATCGCCCCTGATATAACAGATCTGATGCACCTACGTTTATCGTGACACCGAGATGTGTCCAGAACCATTTAGCCCAGCCTGGAGATGTCGTTGCCCAGATCAAATCGTTGTCTGTGGCTCCGTACCAGAGGGGTATATTTATCTTTCTAAAAGCGTACATCCATGAGTTCCTGTGGACGACACCCTTTGGCAGTCCTGTCGTTCCGGATGTATACGAGATATAGAAAATATCATCTATCTTCTTTTTTTCAGCGTTGAAATATCGCGATTCTGCATTCATCAACGAATCGTAGTTTGTCCATCCCTTTTTATCGCCATCTAAAAGGATAAAATGTTCTATTGTTTTACATTCGTCTCTTACTTCATCAACTATCTTTATTCCCGACATATCTGTGACTACAGCTTTAATTTCACAATCGTTTGCCCGGTATTTAATATTTGAGGCCCTCAGCATCTCAATAGCTGGAACAATTACACCTCCAAACTTTATTATCCCCAGTTGTGTTATATATGTCTCAGGGATTCGTGGAAGCATTACCATTACTCTATCTCCTTTTTTAAGATCAAGGTTTTTGAGAACATTTGCAAATTTATTTGTCAAGAACTTCAATTCCCAATAACTGACCTGTCTTTCGTCTCCCTTTTCATTTTCCCAGTAGATCGCTGTCTTTGTCTTATCTTCGGCATGTTCGTCGACAACACTGGCTATATCAAAATATTGGGGCCAGTCCCATGTGAATCCTTTCATTTCTTTTTCGTAATCGACCATCAGATCACCAATAAAGAATCTTCATAGAGTTATAAAAAGGTGTCTGTATGTTCAATGTTTTCTAACAAAGAGTATAATCAACCCCCCAATGAGAACCCCCAACATTAGATATAAAGTAACTGGTATTTTGTCTTCTGTGATATCAGGTACTTCACCGTCAAAATCGTACGTATCATCTATGCCGAATATATTCAATATTAAAGGAGTGATATCAACAGTTCTGCACTGTATTTTTCCTTTACCAAGATTCATAGTTATGAAAACTTTATTCTCTTTGAAAGACCCGTGCATTCCTCTATACTCTGTTAAAAGAGGACTTGGTAAAAAAGCGTAGTCTTCCTTTGCTGTCAGTATTATGTCGGGTGCATTTTCATGATCTATGTGATACTTCGGGAAATCCTTTTTTTCTATTATCTGATCTATCCCCTCCAGATGAAAATCTATATCTTCTTCTAAATAAATGAAACAGACCCTCCCCTGCGAGAGAGCGATAGTTTCGTAATCCTGAAGGTATTTCGTGATCTCTATGGCCTTGTTTATCTCAGCCATACCGTGGTCCGCCGTTACTATTGTAACAGCATCAAATTCATATTTTTCAAAGAGATTCTTTAATTCTTTTTCTGCATCTTTCACCTCTTTAGAGTGAGGTCCGTATTTATGTCCCAACGAATCTAAAATAGGGATATTTACAAAGATGAAATCTTTTGTTTGAAGTTCTTCCCGGATTGTTTTAAAAACATCTTCGGGGTCGTCAACAATGATGCATTCACAGTAATTCCCAAAGAATTCACATATATTTTTTCTCGCTATTACCACACTTTCTTTCCCATAGTTTTTTAGAATTTCAAAAATTGTCACCGATTCTATCTCTCTGTACTTCTTTTTTCCATTTTTCCAGTACTCATTTCCCAGTATCCCGTGTTTATCTGGATACACCCCCGTTACCAAAGATGCATGATTTGGTCTTGTGAGTGTGGGGAAAACAGTCTCGCATTCCCCTATTACACCCAAGTTTAAGTCGATATATCCACCGTCCAGTATAATAAGAACTACTTTTGTGTCTGTTTCTGTGCGTATCGAGTTCGCACTCACGATGAGTATCAGCAAAAATACAGTTATTTTCTTCATATGGCATCTATATACTGGATTACTTTTTCTTTTGTGTCTGTTTCATATTTTTCCATATCTTTTTCAAGTTTTTCCGTATCTATTGTGAAGCGAGCATCAAAAAATCTGTTCTGTATTTTAGCGGTATACTCTATCTCTTCCTTAAAGTCTGCATAATTTCTTAAAAGAGATTTCATCGGAAACTTTGTGATTCCGTCGCTTCCAGATAAGAGAAGAAGTCCTATCATCGGTATCTTATCGATCCATATTCCCGTTATGATCTCTAACTCCGGAAATGCGATCCTCGTCCTCGCTACTATTTCAGTGTAATAGAGAGACGAGGGCGATGGAAATTTTTCATAGAAAGTGCCCTTCTGGGGATTCAACGCGTAGAATGTGATTCTATCTATTTTGTATTTCTGTATTATCGAAAAAAGATTTTCAAGCTTTTCTTTTTTCTCTCCCAGCCCCAGTATTATCGTAATTGCCGTTTTCAGTCCGAGATCCTTTGCGTCTTCAAGCATTTCAAGAACTTTAGAAAAAGGTTTGCTCGGACAAATAACACCATGAAGATCAAAATCAAATGTTTCCAGGGAACCTGTTATACCTTCTATTTCGTCCCCAAAGAACTCCAAATCCTTCTTATTCATTATCCCCGTATTCAGCCACACCTTCTGATATGTTTGTGCCATCTCCTCAGCTATTTCTTTTATTTTTTGTAAGGAATAAACGCCGTACCCTCCGGAGAGAAACTCTATATTCCAGTTCAGGTTTTTGCAGATCAGCACCTCGGCACGGAGAGATTCCAGAGTTCTTTTCGCTTTTTTCGAGGCGTTTAGTGTAGACATATAGCAGAACTTGCAGTCTCTTTTTTCACAGTACCATGAAAGGAAAACGGCTCGCTCAATACTGATCGTTTTATGGTATTTTCTTGTGATTCTGTCGGCCTTTTCAATGAGATCGAGCATGTTTCTTTTTGTTTGGTCGGTATAAAAGTTTATTGAAAACCAAAAACTATATAAGTAAGAAATTCTTACTATTAACATGGTGATTGTCAAGATAAGTACAAAGGGCCAGATAGTTCTCCCCAAAAAAATAAGAGAGGATCTGGATATAAAAGATGATACATACTTGGTGATAGAAAGAATAGGGGATAATATTTTGATAAAAAAAGCAGAATCAAGATTTGATGAAATCACAAAGATGTTTTCAGAAGCAGCAAAAAAGAAAGGAATAACAAAAGAGGAACTCTTACAATATCTTAAGGAGAACAAGAATGAGGATCTTCATTGATGCAAACATCCTTATCTCCCGGATTGTTTTTGAGGGAAATGAAAGAGAATTCTTAAAAAAAAGTATCTCCAAAGAGATTCAACTCGTTTCTTCAGAAGATACGATTAACGAAGTATCAAAAATAATTGAAATGAAATTTCCAGAATTTCTTGACATTTACCGTGAACTTCTGGTAATACTGAACATAGAGATAATATCAAGAAAAAAATACAAAGACAAAATAAAAAGCTATACCGTGATCAGAGATAAAAATGACAGACATATTCTGGCTTCTGCTACTGAAGGCAAATGCGAGTATATAGTAACAGAGGATAAAGATTTATTAGTGTTAATTGAATTTGAGAATATCAAGATAATAAATGCAAGAGGTATTATGGAAAATTTAACGAGGTAAAAAAGAAACAAAATCAACAGATTTAAAAGGACTGTTCGGCACAGCATGAGGAAACGTTCCCTTATAACTCTTCATAAGAAACAATCTCTGCAAGTTCTCTTCTCGTAGAGGTGGGAGTTTCATCGGGATACCCCATTG
>JAGLWR010000073.1 GCA_023133315.1 Methanomicrobia archaeon
GAAGATGACGAGTTTTTTACAGCGAAAACAGATATAGACTATAGAAAATACCAAGAAATTATCGAGAGAGAGCACGGAAGATCGTGCGATCTTGTAATCTCGTCTGAAAGACACGCTCTATCCATGAATATCTTCGAAGAGATCGCTAAAGTAGGAACCCCCAAAAAATCTTTTTTTGATTTAGATAAGATTTTAATGGGAAAATATGGATATCCTTTATTAGTTATAATTTTATACAGCATGTTTTATCTTGTTTTTAAAGTTGGAGGAATTTTTGAAGGGCCTTTGCTGGATTATTTCGACAATCTGGCATCTAGAATAGTCCTGGAAAATGCGTTTTTGCAAAATGTAACAGTAGGACTCATTCAGGGTTTTGCGGGAGGAGTGGGAATAGTACTTCCGTATCTTTTTCCCCTTCTTTTAAGTCTCGCCTTCTTGGAGGATACAGGGTATCTTCCGAGAGTAGCTTTCCTGATGGATAGCTTTTTCCATAAAATAGGGCTTCATGGAAAGGCTCTTATACCCCTCATGCTTGGATACGGGTGCACAGTGCCTGCAATTATGGGAACGAGGATCCTGGAATCTGACAGAGACAGATATATCGCGGGATTTTTGAGTGTCTTTGTACCTTGTTCTGCAAAAACAGCAATCATATTTGGGTTGGTGGCATTCTATCTTGGTCCTCTTACGGCTTTTCTTCTCTACATGACAAATATAATATTCTTAGGGATTCTGGGATTTGTATTATCTAAAATTTATAAAGAAGAGAGCCCTGGATTGATTCTGGAGATACCTTCTTTAAAAGTACCTTCATTGAAAAGCATACTTTTAAAGACGTGGTTAAGGATAAGAGAGTTTATCCTCATCGCCTGGCCAATATTGATCGTAGGCAGTATAACGTTGTCTCTATTAGAAAATTATGGATATGCTGAAACTATCAATAATTTCTTATCTCCCATAACTATTCTGCTCGGACTTCCGATAGTAGTAGGCACTACATTAATTTTCGGGATCCTGAGAAAAGAACTTTCGATGCTCATGTTAATCCAGGCTCTGGGAAGTCTGGATATTCTCACAAAGGCTCAGATATTAACATTCACTGTCTTTATAATGTACTATGTACCATGTCTGGCAACTATTGCGGCAATGGTCAACGAGTTCAGACTTAAAAGATCTCTATTGATTGTTGGCACAACGCTCATAGTTGCATTGATTCTGGGAATATTTGTGAGAATTATAGGTGGTATAGTATGGTAAGCGAAAATACTGAAGAGTACCTGGAAGCTATCTGGGTACTGAGAGAAAAAAAATCTCAGAAGATCAGAATAACAGATCTGGCAGATTATTTAAATATAAAGCCTCCGAGCGTACTTGAAAAGCTTAAAAAGCTTGAAGAAGAGAATTTAATAACATACAACAAAAATGAAGGAATTAGATTCACAGAAAAAGGAGAGAGGGGAGGAAAAAAAGTAATAAGAGCTCACAGAGTCCTTGAATCTCTTTTTACGTACCTCGAAATTGGAGAAGATGACATGGAGAAGCTCTCGTGTGCCTGTGAACACATAAGCGAAGAGACGGTGGACAAGATCTGTACATTCCTGAATCATCCGAAAAAATGTCCTCACGGTAATAAAATACCGAGAGGAGAATGCTGCAAGAGCGATTCTCCATAATTCTGATGTCCTTATTTACGTCCATCCTTCAAATAGTGATCAAACCAACGCTTAATATGCTGTAACCGTTCAATGCGTCTGTCCGTTCGCCCCCCGCGTGAAAGGCCGTGCGGCTCTTCTGGGAACCTCACCATCTCTGTATCGATACCAAGTTTTTTTAACGCTATGAAAACTTGCTCGTCCTGCTCTATAGCGCAGCGCAGATCCTGTTCACTGTGGATGACGAGTGTGGGTGTTGTAGCATTGCCGATGTATTTTATCGGGGATTGTCGCCAGTAGTTTTCCATGTTTTCCCAAGGAGGCTCATTTCCAAACTCCTCTTGGAAGAACCAATTGAAATCACTGGAGCCGTACATACTGATGAGATTACTCACACTCCGCTGGGTAACTGCTGCCTTGAATCGATTGGTGTGTCCAATGATCCAGTTGGTCATGTATCCACCATAGCTGCCGCCGGTGACGCCCATTCTTTCTTTATTAATATACGGTTTTTTTTCAATGTAATCTGTCCAGGCCATTAAATCATCGTAATCTACCGTTCCCCAGTCGTTCCAGATAGATTTTGCGTGTTCTTCACCGTATCCCTGTCCACCGCGCGGGTTACAGAAGTAGACAATGTATCCTTGAGCAGCCAGGTAGTAGAACTCGTGCATGAAGAAATTACCGTACTGCACCCGGGGCCCCCCGTGAATTTCCAGGATTGAAGGATACTTCTTGGATTCGTCAAACTCAGGAGGCTTGAGAATCCATCCCTGGAGATCATTACCTGAAGCGCCTTTGAACCATACTTCCTCGATTTCTCCCAACTCAAGAGATTGAAGCAACTTTTTGTTCATGTTCGTCAGTTGACGCGAGTGATCAGTAGTCACGTCACGTACCCAGATCTGTCCAAAATCCTTCATACCTGCGTGGAAATATGTCAGATTTGAGTTTTTCTTATCAAAGGTAAAGGATCCCACAACTCCTTTATCACCAATTACTGATTCTACAGAGGCATCCTCCAGTGATACCGACTTGAGAACAGTATCGCCTTGATGTGCCACTTGGAAGTAAATTACTTTCGAATCGTGAGACCAGGTGGGGGGCATCATAGGTGGCATACCCGGAAGATCATTAATGGTCCAGCTGGATACGTTGAAATCATATTTCTCTGTGAGGTTTCGTGCTTTTCCCGAGCCCTCCACAGGTACCACCCACACACATGTCTGCTTCCATGGCAATCCCTTTCCTTCATGTCCGAAGTAGGCTATCCATTTCCCGTCTGGTGAGAATCGGGGGGGCATCTTGGGTCCCGGGGGAGTTTCGATCTTGCGGAACTCTCCACCTTTTGCAGGTATAACAAATATATCTATGGCGTCTGGATCTAAATCGGGATCTTTACTGCGATTTGAACAGAAAACGATTTCCCTGCCGTCGGGTGACCAGTGGGGGTCTACTTCGTCGCAGAGTTCGCTGTCTGTTAACTGTTTTGCTTTACCGTTCCGAGCCTTAACAGTCCAGATATGCCAGCGCTCTTTGGGTAGAAATCCTTCACCGTCTTCTTTAAAAAAGACGCGTGTAATGTGACGGGAAACTACCCCCAATTTCTTTTTCTGTTCGTCTTTTTCCCGTTCGATCTCCTCCTTATCCTTTTTCCGAAAGGAGCAGAGAAATTGATTGCCGTCCGGCGACCGCTCAAAGGTTCTGATGGTGCCTTTCAAATTGGTTACCTGACGAGCTTCTCCACCGTGAAAAGGAATGACGTAGATTTGCGGCTGTTTTTCATTGTCTCGATTAGAGATGAAGGCGATCTCGGTGCCATCAGGCGACCATCTGGGATGCGTATCCGAATAGTCACCATAGGTAAATTGTCTGGCAGGTCCTTTTTTTGTGGAGACAGCCCACAGGTCAGAATATTTTTTCTCCGTTTTTTTATCCACTCTCTGGACAGAAAAGATCACGTGGCGCCCATCTGGCGAAGTTCGACAATCAGAAATGAGTTTAACCGCGTACAGATCTTCCGCTGTTATGGATCCTTTTTTTCGGCTTGACATAATAGTATATTTGTTTTTAATATTTAAAAGATTGTGTTCCCCCGGCTGATGGTTATTTATAACACTCTTTCTTTTTTTCCATTCCCAGCGTTCTATCTGTCTCGTAGATGGCTTTCCATTTGTCTTTTTCTCCGAACATTGCTTTTATGCAGTCTATATTCTCCGGGATTACTATCGATTCCTGATGGACCACATGGATCCAGTACGCTTTCCCAGACTCCACATTAATGGATTCCTCGAAAACCACCACCTCGTACATATCACACCTCTTTCTCCCGAGGTCTCTGAAATGCTCCATGACGTCTGCGGTAGATTTGTATCCCGACAGAATTTTTATTCTCGGAGTATTTTCAAACATATCTTTTAGATCTTCCCTTTTCATCTCTTCTTTGAGTTTTACTCTTACTACATGTAAGTGCGCCAATGTTGTGGGTACTTTCACGGCCATCGTTTGAATATTGATATCCGGTAAAATAGTATTGAGATCAGGGCCGTGATGCGAAGGGACCTTAAGAACAGGAGCTATTGCATTTACAGGCCCTCCTTTTATATCCCACGGATCTACCGATCTTCTTATCAGCGTAACAAACACATTGTCAATACGATCCTTGAGAGGCGTCAGCGTTCGCACCAGTGAAGTAGTATTGCACGAGACTACCCTTGCTTTGTCTTTATTTACCCCCTCCTCATAGTTTCCAAGGGATGAAAATGAAAAATTCGTGAGAGAATGCTTTTCTCCCCCCTCAACAATGACCTTAACGTTCTTGTATCTCGGAAAATTCTCAACTGGAATATTTTTTGAGGTGCAGTCAACGATAACATCACAATCCCTTACAAAATCGTCGAAATCTCCACTAACATCGAGTCCAATTTCTCCAGTCATGGAGTACAATGGATAGTTTTTTTCGATAGCTACATCCAGTTTTGGAGTGTATCTTCTAACTGCTATCGCAATTTTAAAACCAGTATCTATGGAAGCGTCTACGATCCTTTTTCCTATCGTTCCATAACCCACGACTCCTACTTTTATCATGATAAAATATCTGTTAACTGTTATTTAAATTTAACGATCAAGTAACGATCTCTTTTAATCTCTTCTGTTCCAACGCGTTTCTTATCTCCATCCCTATTCTCTCGCCGTAACTCATTGTTTCGCCGTATAAATATCCTGTATGCGGAGTGAATCTCGTTCCAGGGCTTCCCGGAATCCTCATGGAGACATCAAAGATAACGGGGTCTTCTCTTCCTTCATAAGCAGCCACGGCTCCCTGTAATGCAAAAGGGCCAATTATGCCAGGGGGATGCTCCTTTTTACTAGTCTCCACGAATTTTTCTCCAAGGATAAATATCTTTTCGATTATCGATTCCTTTGTCGTAACTGCATAATGTCCTGTTTCTATGAGCTTTATATCTAAATATTTGAGGATCTCAAGTTGTTCATTCGCCGGGAGTCTCAACAGTCCGTCTAAGTTAGTTTGCCTCCTCGTATCTGTGCCCATGAGTTCTAACTCGTCATCGATGACAGAATAGAAATAATTAAAATTCACGGGAGCACCAACTATGTACTCTTCGATAACTGCTTTTTTCAGATCCCCCTTAGTTATCGCACCCTTTTTTAAAAGTTCGTCTGATTTTTTTACGTAATCCTCATAAGAAGCAGCATAGAAGAAAGCTCTTTCATATCCCCTTAAAGCTTCGCTAACCTTGACGATGACAACTCTGTCTATCTCTTCAGGTGTTTCAAAGATCTTCGGAATCCTTATCCCCGCTTTTTTTAAAAGATAGTACTGATTCTTTGGAACGTCTCTCTCTTCAAGTTTTAACATCGTCCTCGTTCCGAATATAGGAACTCCAAAATCGTTTTCAATCTCGTTGAAATCGCAGTAAACCCAGAAATATCTGTTGTGGATAAATATCGTATTTTTCTCTCTCAGTTCTTTCTGGACTTTGACAACATCCCTGAACTTCTCTAAGAGTATAACATCATCTATGCATCCTTTTTCTCCACGAGTCTTAAAATAGCGAGTATACGTTTTTTCTCTTCCCTTCTGGCAAACTGCCAAAGTTTTAAATCCATACTTCTTTGCTCCATGACAGACATCCAAAGCTGAGTGTCCACCGAGGACACCAATAGTTATGTTATCCGGATCGTACTCTTCTAAAATTTCCTGAGCATCTTTTTGTGTTATCATGTTCTTTAACTGTTCCCGAATCTTAAAAAGTTAATCTTCTTCAAGAAGGATCTCGGCAACGAAGATAGCTGTTTTACCCACAACATCTGTGCATTTGTCTTTATGTGCCCCGGCATCATCGAATTTTTTATAATCTTTTGCATCCCACAGATCATAAGACCTTCCAAAGATCTTTTCCTGTACACCTTTGCATGTGCACGTTCCGTATTCTCCAATGAATCTATCATAAAGTTTTTTTGATAACTTATATGCTCTCATTCCCCTTTTTCCTTTTTTGTACTCTTCGTAGTTCCTTCCATATTTGTATCCTATTATCATTACTCCTCCCGTTAAGGCTCCGCATGTTCCAT
>JAGLWR010000074.1 GCA_023133315.1 Methanomicrobia archaeon
TCTTGATCTTTTGTCAATGTTTACTATAAGAACTACATTTTTATCCAAATAAACTTCATACAAAATTCTATAATCTCCTGCTCTAACTCTGAATAACTTTTCTTTCCTACCTATAATTTTCTTTGTGTTTGTTAGAAATGGGTCATTGGCAAGCATCTCTATTTTCCTTATAATCTTCTCATATGTCTTCTTATCAAGCTTTTTGAGGAATTTATAACTCCCACCACTTAAATGCACTTCAAAACTCACTCTAATTCCCTCTTTAAATCTTCAAGTTTCATTGTTTTCCCATCTTCAAATTCTTTCTCTGCCTCTTTTAATAGTATTACTTCCCTGCCTGTTAAGATACTGTCTACATCTATCATATATTCTTTAATGTAAGCCAGTTCTTTCTTTATCTCTTTTATCTCATCGAGTATTAGAGCAACATCATCTTTTGTTCTTGCCATAGAATATCACCGTTGTATTAACATAAATTACCTTTTCATTAATAAAGTTTATTGAGAATTTTATGGAAATCAATTTCACGTAACTCAGATAATGCTCGTTTGAATGAATTTTTTTATTTTTTTATAGGTTTTTATCTTTATAACTTTTTTTATTTGAAGCGGATCGCAAACATACTGTTAAGTGATCCTATAAGAGCAAGATATGAAGCACCGCAGAGTGCCTGACGTCGCTAATCATCTTGTCTCTCCTCGAATTCTTTTAGCATTTCTTCGATAACGGGTCTCGTTTCTGGGATGTTCTTAGTTATGATTTCCCATATGATGCTTAAATCAATCCCAAAATATTCATGAATTGCAATATTCCTCAGCCCAATCATTCTTTTCCACGGAATTTCGGGGTGTTTTTCTCTTGCATCTTCTGGAACATTCTTTGATGCTTCACCAATGATTTCAAGATTTCTTATAACTGCATCCACGACCATCTCATTTTTAACAAACTCTTCATATCTCAGATCTTTGATATAGCGTTCAATCTTATCCATCGCTTCCAGTATATCCTCAACAAACATCTTATAGGCTCTCTTTTTCATGCGTAAATAGCCTCTTTCAAGATTTTATCCTTTAACTGAGGTTTTAAAGCTTTAACTGTAACTAAGTCTACCTGTCTACCTAAGATCTCTTCAAGAAACTCCTTAAGATCAAAAAACTCCCAGCCTATGGGTTCATAGAATTCCACAAGAATGTCCACATCACTCTTTTCAGATTCTTCGCCCCTTGCAAAAGAACCGAAAATTCCTATCATCCCTACCTTAAACTTTTTTCTCAGGAAAGGCTTATATTTTCGCAACGTTTCTTCTATCTCTTCCTGCATATTCACATTATCACAGCTTTCTTTAAAAATCTTTTCAAGACGTCGAGCATTTCGTCTAACATGGGCATATACTCGCTTGAGTGAATCTTTTTATTTCTTTGTGGGGCGATTGAGTTGAGGCCGGTGTTAAAATATGCATTGAATTAACAAAAGAAAAAAATAAAATTTTCAGTATCGATTGTTCGTCGGTTTCAGACCCAATCTCAAAAGTTTTTTCTTGGTCTTCTCTTCCCGTTTATCGAGTATGACCTCCTTTATAGTTCGGATTCGGCTTTCTCGTGCACTACGGTTAATGGTTGTCATAGCAGTATTTCCTTCCTTGTGGGTATAAAAGAGTTTTGTGTAGTTGTATATACAACTGCACATATAATTAAACTACAAGTTATATGTTCGTCCATTCAATAATCGCCATATCTTGCATCCTATTTTCGTGGCGTTATAAAAGTGTCCATTCTTTTTTCCCGATTTTTCCACCAGTCCCAGATCGACAAGACTGTTTTCTTTCTTATATCGATTCGATAATCCTTTCAACACACCACAAACGTCTGTCGCTCTCAGGTTTGTATTTCGTGCTATTTCCGATGGATATGAGTAATGAGGATAAATATTCACCAAATAACTGAGCACCATTCTTCGTACCTTACTTTTTCTCAATGGGGCTACCACTTCTGGGTCATACACCGTTGTTATCATATCACTCGCATGACGTTACATATCTTTTCATATCTGTTTAAATAAGTTTCGATGGGTTGGGTGGTTATCGGCAGTATTAGAAGGGGTGGTTGGGGGTTAAGAAGAAATTGGAGAAACCTCTAATTACTGTAAAGATGT
Source organism: Methanomicrobia archaeon (assembly GCA_023133315.1). Lineage (GTDB taxonomy): Archaea > Methanobacteriota_B > Thermococci > Methanofastidiosales > B48-G16 > B48-G16. Next base: position 2,152 of record JAGLWR010000074.1, read on the forward strand.
TTGGAATAGTCTTAATTTGGAATGTGGATGATGGATAGTTCTAAAAAAACAGTTTTTGGCTGACTTAACTAATAAGTAAAAACTTTACAAAAATGTAAAATTTAGAAGAAAAATTAAGAAAGTTGTTCTGAATGAGATTATTATATGTTTGACAATCCAATCTGTATCAGACCTTCTGAGACAAGGTTTATATGTATCACATTCTAAAAAAAGGTAGGTAGATTAGATGGCGATCCCCAGATTTAATAGTTTTTTCTTCAAGAAGTCTCCCTATTGTTTTTCTATACTGTCTCACTAACTGCTGTACTCTCCTTATCGTTACACCGTACAGTTCTGCTATTGTTTTTGTATTCCGATTCTTTTTTTGTGACCTGATTAATAATATATTTGATCTTTTTGTTGGTAAGTTTGGTCATGTCGGGACTTAGATCCCTGCGAAATAATTTCCGTACTCTACACCTAAGGAGATACAAAAAGTTTTTTTAACAATCCCTTATACTTCTATACGAAGGATAATATAACCCTTTAGATGTGATACTATGAAGAGATATAAGCAGTTATTTTGGTCGCAGATGGCAATAACAGTGCTTGGTGCTTGGCTCTGTTATGAATTCTATAGAATGAGACTGGCTATAGAGAAAATAGCAGAGATATCGTATGACAGAGGATTTCCTTTCTATATCGTCATAATAGGGATAGCCCTAGCTTTTATAATAGGATATTCTCTGAAATTAGGGGAAAACAAAGAAAAGCCATCTTAGACCGACAGAAAAAGGGATTAATAATACCAAAAAATATAAAAAATGTGGATATATTTATCTTTTCTTCATTTTCTGGGTACTTAGTAGAAAACAACATTGAGAAGATAGTCTCTCACTCTAAAAAAATAGGATACTCTCCATCGAAGGTATCTCACCAGGGAGGGTTATGGAGAAAAAAGAATCAGTGGATAACAACAAACTAATGAATGTTTTCATTCCAACATCCTCAAATCCACCTCCGGATACCTTATTTTTGTCCAGAAGTATGAAGTAAGAGATACGGATATCTCTATTCAGGAAGCTATAAAAATAATAATCTCTGGTGGATTTCTAAAAAGAGAAGAATGGAAAGAAAAATAGGTTTACAGTGTTTATAATATCTCCTTCATTAAATTTAATACAGAATAAGAAGCTCTTGTTATGCCCATGCTTTTTTCTGTCGTGTCTGTACCTACAAGATACAAACCACTTACAGGTGTAACATTACCCGGCATTTTTTGATTTATGCTCCAAGCAGCTTTTTCGGGAACAAGTACCTGCCAGTACATGAAATCTACGTCTTTCTCAATCCCTGGAAAAATCTTTTTTATACCATCAAACGCCTTTTTCTTCTCCTCTTCCAGATTATACTCTTTTGGGAGTATAAAACCAAATCCCACCAGCTGTCTTCCTTTTGGTGCCAAATCTGGATCATAATTTGAAACAGGGACAGCCCAACACCTCGGTTCGATCCATATTTCACTTCCCATTTTGTCAAAATATTTTCTTTTCAGTCCCATCCATAATGTTAAAGTATGTACTTTTTCCAATCTCCTTAATTCCTCTTTATAGTTTTCGGGAAGATCCGCTATGTCTGGCAGCTCAGAGGCATATCCAGAATATATTACTGTTTTTCCTTTATATACTCCATTTTGAGATTTTACACCTATAACTCTATTATTTTCTATTAAAATCTCTTTTACCCCCTCTTCTGTTATAATTTCAGCGTCTAAAGACTGTACCATACAGTCAATTATTGTTCTTATCCCTCCTTTTGGATATCCCTGGTCTTCTGCTCCCTTCTTTGTCAACATTTTAATTAATTTCGAGAGATAAGCCTGAGGATCGACACCGTGTACACTTATAATTCCCTTGCTCTTACTTTTATAATCCAGACTGTCCAAAAATCTTGCTACGGATGCTTTTTTGGAATCAACTCCTGTCATAAAATAACAGAGTGTGTCTGCAAACCTCATCGTTGTTTTATTGAGGTTCCTTTTCTTCAAAAGATCATGCACAGAGATATTCGAGAAATTTTCTCCTATTAATCTTCTTCCATACGTAGAAACTAAGATCTGCAATAAAAACGCTCTGTCTTTTCTAGGGATAAGAGAAAAAGTAGAAAAAGATTTTAGACTCCAGGGAAAAGAATAAAGTTTGTCTTTGTCTCTTACGTAATATTCGCCGTGATAAATAAAATCGGGGGATACATCAAAATACTGAGTAATTAACTTTCTCAAGGGCCCATTTTCTAATCTTGTGATAATATGAGGCCCGTTATCTATGGTATAACCATCTATCTTATAACTCTGGCATATCCCCCCTACTTCTCTTTCCTTTTCTAAAACTAAAACTTTTTTTCCGTTTTTTGATAATACCAGTGCAGAAAGTAAACCACTTACCCCTGCACCTATCACAATTACATCATACACTATTCTTCACCTCTTTTTCCAGAAGTTTTTCCAAACTTTCTATTTTCGAAATAATCTCTCCAATGTACTCTTCCTTTTCCTTGTTTTTGTAAATCTCTAATTTTTCTTTTAGAGGTTTTATGTTTCTCAAAAGAGTCTCTTTTAATATGGAGATATAAAAATCAGTAAAATCTTTTTTTGCCGTATATAGATGGGTCCTAACATTTTTCATTTTTATTATTAAATCTTTTTTAACGAGCAAACTTAAATATGCACTTACAGAAGAGATGCTGTATCCAGTCTTCTCCTTTATCTCCTTCATCGCCAAAGGCTTTTTAGAAAGTAAAATAGTAGCAAATATCATGCCACATCCTTCACTTATATCTAAAAAATTTGACATTCTTACTATATCCTGAATAATTTTTTCTCTGAGTTCCATAGTTCTCACCTTTCTTTTATTCCAGAAATTTCTGGAATATATGGATTTATAAATGTTTCGGTGAATAAGTCTACTTCCCCTAGAAACTGAGAACGGACTGACACTGAGGAAGTTATAGAAGGTTGGAGAATAAATGAATTTTTCCAACGTGTTTTATTACTATACTAAGTAGTTGTCCAACTACTGAAATAACCGAAAGTTTTTTAAATAGGATATATATAGTATGTATATGTCACCGTTATGTGGTGGCATTATGTCAATAACTCCCCCCAGTTACCGCTGTATGGTAACTGGGAATCAATATCGGTGGTTTTTTGGAAAAAGTTGCTATCCTTATAGATGGTATGTATCTACAGAATGCAGCGAATGCCTATAGAATTAAAAAAGTGAGCATTGCCAAAATTCCATCAATTTTGTTGAAAGAGGGAGAAGAACTTTTTAGGATCTATTATTTTGATGCTTTACCATATCTCCCTAGAAATGCTACTCAAAAAAATAAAGAAAATCGTAAAAAGAAGAGAGATTATCTGGAAGCAATTAGGTATATAGATAGAACTTTTGTTGAATTGGGAAAAGTAAGAGGTAAAGATACCAAATGTCCGAAATGTGATAATAAATTCAAAGTGCCTGTTCAAAAGCTTGTCGATGTAAAAATGGCAGTTAGACTTGTTGCATTAGGGATGGTAAAAACAGTGAATAAAATCGTACTAGTAAGTGGAGATAAAGATATGTGTCCAGCAGTAGAAACAGTTAATGAGGCAGGCACAGGGGTAGATGTTAGATTATCATATTTTGATATTGATGATCGTGTGAAAACTGCTAAAGAACTCATTAAATTATGCTCAGAAACAATCCAAATAACGAAAGATCAATTATTATCTTGTAAACTTGAAGAAAAATGAGAGAAACTATTCTTTTATAATATAATATTTTGTTAAGTTCTCTACAGTAGTTGTCCAACTACTGTATTAAACGAAACCTTTAAAAAGAATCAATAAAACTTATCCTTAAAATTCTCTGACTTGTTTGTACAATTCGCAATCTTCCCAATTATTCGTTAGATGATCCCCCACTAACCACTCCAAAACCCCCTCCATTTTTTACACACTTTCATGTTCAAAAAGCTTTTTATACCCAAAAAAATAAACATAAATATGAGA
>JAGLWR010000075.1 GCA_023133315.1 Methanomicrobia archaeon
GGCTTTGCGAGGAGTGCTAACATTGGAAAGGACTGTGCTCTCTTTGAACCGACTCACGGTTCGGCTCCGAAATACGCTGATCTTGATCCTTCCATAGTCTCCCCTTTCGCCATGATTCTCTCGGTTGTAATGATGTTAGATTATCTTGATGAGTATAAAAAGGCAAATAAGATAAGAGATGCAGTTGCAAAGGTAGTTGAAGAGGGGAAAGTTCGTTCTTACGACATGTTGAAACTTAAAGGTGGTCCCGATGTCCTTGAAAAGGGGGCTGCCTCAACTTCAGAGATTACGGGTGCAATAATAAATAAATTGTAAAGTGAGTTTAAACACCCATACCTCAACCCAAATTATTCAACAACTCTTACACCCATATACCAAAAAGCTTATATAATACATCGCTGTATTACCTTTATGGTAGTCAGAGACTTAACTTTTTTTCAGCTGGAGATTTTAAAGGAATTAAAATTCAGTCCTAAATATGGATTGGAGCTTATAAAGAACTTAAATGTTTCTTCAGGAAGACTTTATCCAAACTTAAAAAGATTAGAAAATTTAAGATTGATAGAAGGAGTAAAAAAGGATAATAGAATTTATTATTCTCTGTCAGAAAAGGGAATCCATGAGTTTGGGAATATTTTTACCTGGATATCTGATTGTGTACTTTCCATAGGAATAAATTTGCTTGATGATTATCTCAAGTTTATAGTTGATTCTCTCAATCTTAAAGAGGGTGAAAGAGTTTTTTTAGCTTCAAAAAATGTAAAACATCCTTTCCTCATGCACATAGGATTGGAACTTATTAAAAGAATATCGAAAAAAGTTACACTGTCAGGAAGAGTTTTCGTGCTCCAAAAGATCGATCTCCCGTTTGTTACATTTGTAGAGAGAATAGATCTTCTTCCGGATAAAATTGTGGATAAATCCTGTTTTTTAGCGGTAGATCTGGATGAAAAAATTATAAGAAGCTGTGAAAGAGTTACAAAATCTGAAATAACGATCATCGGAAAGCTCTCCAGCGATTTTTTTATTGAAAAATGCTTCCGAGATGCTCTTGACGAGATAAAACCGGAGGTAAAACCACCCTTCTTGATAGGGCTGAAAAAAGAGGAACTGCTTGAAGAACTTAAGGAACACGGGTGCGAAAATGTAAGATTCTCCTCTTGGGGAGGAATTTTTGTAGCAAGTATAATCCTCCAATAAACTTTTTAACAATCCCTGCAAATGGGTAGTGATGCCGACAATATTAGGAGCAGACATAGGCGGAACATTCACAGATTTTATTCTCGTTAAAGATGGTACTGTAGAGACGTTGAAGATTCCTTCTACACCCCAGAATCCCGCAGAAGCTGTGCTCGAAGGTGTAAAAAGACTTGGGAAAATAGAGTATTTTGCACACGGTACAACATATGCAACGAATAGCTTGATAGAAAAGAAGGGCGCAAAAATTGCATTAATTACCACAAAAGGATTCAGAGATGTTCTGGAGATAGGAAGACAAAATAGACCAGAACTTTATGATTTCTTTGTAAGAAAACCGAAACCGTTGATAGACAGAGAAGATCGATTCGAGGTAGAAGAAAGGATAGACTCAAAAGGTAGAGTCATAAAACAGTTGAATGAAAAAGATCTGAAAAAATTGAATTTTGATAAGTATGAAGCAGTAACAGTATGCCTCTTATTTTCGTATGTGAACCCTGATCACGAAAAAAAAATAAAAGAATTGATCAAGATCCCGGTGTCACTATCATCTGAGGTGCTCCCTGAATTCAGAGAGTACGAAAGAACGTCTACTACAGTAATAAACGCTTATGTCATGCCTGCAATGAGCAACTACCTCTCTTTTCTTGAAAACTCGTTGAATATGAAGATACATATAATTCAATCGAATGGAAATACAATATCTTCAAAAAATGCAAGAATCGTTCCTGCAAAGACGATACTCTCGGGTCCTGCTGCGGGGGTAAAAGCAGCCGTTTTCATCTCAGCCATGGTGGGATTCAAAGATGTCATTACTATGGATATGGGGGGTACTTCCTGTGATGTCTCTCTTATAGAGAATCTTACCCCCAAATTTACCACCGAATCTATAATCGAGGGATATCCCATTAAATTTCCGTCTATAGACATTCACACAGTGGGTGCTGGAGGAGGGAGCATCGCATGGATAGATGAGGGATTATTGAGAGTAGGTCCTGAGAGCATGGGTGCATATCCTGGACCGGCATGTTACTCTCTAGGTGGCGATAAACCAACAGTAACAGATGCCAATCTTATTCTGGGATATCTACCAGAGAGATTGGCAGACGGCACAGAGTTAGACAGAAAAAAGAGCTTTAAAGTTATTAAAGAATTGGGCGAAAAAATTAATCTCGAACCGATTCAAACAGCATTGGGCATACTCAAAGTGACTGATTCTAATATGTCTAATGCCATTAGAGTAATATCCGTAGAAAGAGGATACGATCCCAGAAAATTCTCTCTTTTTGTATTTGGGGGTGCGGGGCCATTACATTCAGGAAGGATCGCTGAGGAAATCGGAGTAAAAACAATTTTAATTCCACGATATTCCGGAGTTCTTTCGGCTCTTGGAACTCTTGTTTCAGAGCCAGCCTGCGATTTCGTACAGTCCAGAATAGCACTTCTGAGAGATTGTCATCCTCTCGAATTAGAGGATATTTATAGAAAAATGGAAGAAAATGGAAGGAAAATCATAGACGAGGTGAAAAGAATAGAAAGATCTATGGATCTAAGATATAAAGGACAGAGCTATGAGATTAACATTCCAGTTACTTCTTTAGATTTTGACAAAATAGAAAAAAACTTTGATAACGCACATGAAAAACTTTATGGTTATACAAGCACAGAGATAGAACTCGTCAATCTAAGAAGTAAACTTTTTGGGAAGGAAAATAAAATAGAGATAAAGAAAGCTGAAAAAAGAAAAGCGGAAAACTATATGAGAGAAGCCCATTTTGATGAAATTATCGAAGTTCCGGTATATTATTACGACACTCTATCTCCCAAAATGAATCTAAAGGGACCGTGCATAATAGAAGGTAAAGAAACAACAGTTTTAGTTCGCTCGAACGAAACAGCTTCTCTCGATGAGTATCTGAATATTATCATGAGGCGATAAAATGGACCCCATTACCTTGGAGATCATCAGAAATAAACTGATAGGCATTACAGAGGAGATGGGAGTATCCCTGGTAAGAACTGCCTATTCTCCAAACATTAAAGAGAGAAAGGATTGTTCATGTGCAATATTTGATAGACACGGAAGATTGATAGCACAGGCCGAACATATACCTGTACATCTCGGTGCCATGCCATTTGCAGTTAAAACTATCCTCGATAAAGAGTTCAAAAAGGGGGATGTATTCATTTTAAACGATCCGTACTTAGGAGGAACTCATCTTCCAGATATAACCTTAGTTTCTCCTGTCTTTGATAAAGAACTTATAGGATTTGTGGTGACGAGAGCACACCATTCAGATGTCGGTGGGAAAACTCCTGGAAGCATGCCTTCCGATTCGACGGAGATCTATGAAGAAGGATTGATAATACCCCCAGTAAAGATTATTTCTGAGGGTAAAATACAAAGAGATATAGTGGATCTGATTTTGAGCAATGTCAGAACTAAAAAGGAGAGAGAGGGAGATATAAAGGCCCAGATATCTGCGAACTCTACGGGTGAAGTAAGACTCCTGGATGTATACAGAAGATACCCTGATTTTGATCAGTACACGGAGGAGATCTTACGTTACTCGGAAACGATTGTGAGAAAAGAGTTAAAGAAGATGCAGGATATCAAAGTAAGAAGTGAGGATTACCTCGAGTGGGAGAAATTAATAAAGATACGGGTCGAAGTGGAAAAAAAGAATGATGAACTTTTTATAGATTTTTCTGGTACTGATAAGGAGATTTCTGGAAATTTGAATTGTGTAGAGTCCATAACTCTATCTTCAGTTTATTATATGATCATAGGACTAATGCAGAGAGATTTGATGATAAATGAAGGTTGTTACAGACCTATAAAAGTTAAAATTCCGAAAGGGACGATCCTGAATGCGAAAAAACCTAAAGCCGTAGTAGCAGGAAATGTCGAAACCTCGCAGAGAATCGTAGATGTTCTCATGGGTGCTTTTTCGAAAATCGTTCCCGAAAGAGTAATAGCACAATCGCAAGGAACAATGAACAACATAATTATTGGGGGAACTCATAAAAACAGGAATTTTACGTATTATGAGACGATAGGAGGGGGCATGGGTGCCTCTTTATTCAATAATGGCGAAAGTGGTGTTCACTGTCACATGACAAATACCTTAAATACACCCATAGAATCTTTAGAAACAGAATACCCTCTCCATGTTCTGAGATACTCATTGAGAGATAACTCTGGAGGCTCCGGGAATCATAAAGGAGGTAGCGGAATAATAAGAGAGATCCAAGTTTTGACTGACTGCATAATATCAATAATCTCTGAGAGAAGAGAGATTGCACCAAAGGGATTATTTGGAGGTCAAAATGCAGAAAAAGGTGTTAACCTATTGAATGGGAAAAAAATCCCAGGAAAATGCACATTGAAACTAAAAAAAGAGGATATTGTTACGATTGAAACGCCAGGAGGTGGAGGATGCGGACAATTGGATACGGAATAGAAAATCGCTGAAAGGCAGCATCCAAACCTATATTAACAAACCCCCAAAATAACTCATATGCGAATAGGCGCTCATGTTTCTATAGCAAGGGGGTTTCCATCTGTGTTTGACAATATAAAATCTATAGGGGGCAACTGTGCCCAGATATTCTCTCATTCGCCGAGAAGTTGGAAATTCAAAGATGTTCAAAAAGCAGAAGAATTTAGAGAGCGATACAAAAAAGAAGATGTATCTCCTATTGTGATCCATAACTCTTATCTCGTGAACCTTGCATCCTTGGATAAAGAACTTCATAGAAAATCCATGGAAAATATGAGAAAGGAGTTTGAAACTGCAGAGATTTTGGGTGTGAACTATGTAAATATTCACCCAGGGTCTAATAAGGATGTAAAAATCGGATTGAACAGGATAGTTGAGTCTCTTAACGACATAGAAACAAAAGCTTACCTTCTTCTTGAAAATACAGCCAGTGGCATAGGAAGCGAGTTTGAGCGTTTGAGATATATAACGGAAAATATAACGATTAAATGTGGCGTAACGCTGGATACATGCCACACGTACGCTGCGGGATATGATATCGTGAGCAACCTGGATAATGTCTTAGACGAGTTCGATAGCATTATGGGATTAGAAAAATTGAAACTGATACATCTGAACGACTCCAAATTCGAGCTTGGATCTAAAAGAGACAGGCATGAGCACATTGGACTTGGAAAAATAGGGATGGAAGGGTTCAGGAACTTTATAAATCATCCTAAGCTGCGAGATATCCCTGAAATTCTGGAGACACCTGTAGATAAAAGAAGGGGATTCAAAGAAAATATAGAAATAGTGAAGGGGTTAGTAGAGTAAATTTTATATACCTTGCTCCATAATTATACTGACTAGGCCGGGAGGCTAGGCGTCTCCTGTATCCTGAAATCGTCTAGAGGCTGGGGCCGAAGCTCGGAGAGCGGCAGATGAATCTAGTGTGGAGAGCTGCCCACGCCAGTGACGCTCTGTCTCTCTTGATCGGCATCGAAAGTGTTCCTTCTGTAGGGAAGGAACTTCTTTCCTAACTTCCAAATCCCGTGAGGTCCGGAAGGGAACAGCGGTAGGGAGAATGTTCGATGCTTGAGAGGTCACAGGGCCGAGAACGGGACAGTTTTGAAGCTCTGGAGGGATCTGTCCATCTCTGGGCGTGTCATTGAATGCAAAAAAATTTATATAGGTTGTATCGTTAGATTATTTGTGCCGGGATGGCCCAGTTTGGTACGGCGCGAGCCTGCTAAGCTCGTTCTCTTACGAGTTCAGGGGTTCAAATCCCCTTCCCGGCGTAACCCCTTTCGTCAACAGATAGATGTAGACCCCAAAGGGCTACATCCAAGTGAGTGCGAAAGGTTTTTATCCCAAAGAAAAAACTATTATTTAAAAGGAGAGATTAGAAAAATGATTATTTTTAAAGGAAAAAAGCTGCACCAAAAAAGAAACTAAAATAATTATTTTTAAAGGAAGAGGGTTGAGGGAGAAAC
>JAGLWR010000076.1 GCA_023133315.1 Methanomicrobia archaeon
AAAGAAAAAGTTAAACTTGTTACCATAGAACACGTGAAAAAGGCGAGAAAACTTTCAAGATCTCTGGAACATCAGATAGCGGATGAGTATATAGAGAAAAAAAAGGAGTATCGGGTCTTTAAAATATCTGGCTTAAACATAGGAAGGATCAATGGGTTGGCTGTTCTTGGAGGAAAAAGTGGTATAGTAATGCCTATAGAAGCTGAGGTTGTTCCAGCGGCGAGCAAGAACGAAGGAAAAATAATTGCTACAGGAAGACTCGGAGAAATTGCTCGAGAATCTATCTTAAACGTTTCTGCCCTTATAAAAAAATATACGGGAAAGAAGATATCGGATTACGACATACATATTCAATTTTTACAGGCGTATGAAGGAATAGAAGGTGACTCAGCAAGTGTAAGTGTTGCAGCTTCTGTTATCTCCGCAATTAAGGAGATACCGATCAGGCAGGATCTTGCGATGACAGGATCTTTAAGCGTCAGAGGTGAGGTTCTTCCTGTTGGAGGGATTACTGCAAAGGTTGAAGCTGCAATCGGTGCAGGGATGAAGGAAGTAGTTCTTCCTGAAGCCAACAGGGAAGATGTATATCTGCAGGAAAAAGATAAAAAGAAGATCAAGATCACAACTATATCAACCCTCGATGAACTCCTGGATCGTGTGTTTGTAAAGGTGAAGTAATGATACATGAGTGCATCTCTTATAGCTTTGATTCCAACGTATTTGTAATAAGAGACTCAAAAACCATTCTTATAGATGCAGGCACTGGAATGACCGATTCTCTCAACAGATTCATAACTTCCTTTAAACTAGACCTCGTTATCAATACACACTGCCACATCGATCATGTAGGCGGAAATCCGAAAAACGTGCCGATAGCCATAGGAGAAAAAGATGCAGAAGATCTCGAAAAGGGCACGGAAAAAACTATTTTTGATTTTCATTTTCCCGTTTTTGAAGGATTTAAAGTTTCAAAAAAGTTAAAAGATGGAGACGTTATAGAGACTGAGAATTATAGGCTGGAAGTTCTTCATACGCCGGGACATACGGATGGCAGTATATGCCTATACGATGAGGCTAAAAAGATTATGTTTTCAGGAGATACCTTTTTTATAAAGGGGATAGGAAGAACAGACCTGCCGTCTGGAAATGAAGAAGCGTTAAAGGAATCCCTCGAGAGACTGGCAAGCCTGGATATTGAAAAAGTATATCCCGGTCATGGTGGAGTAGGAAAATGCGATATAGAAAGTATACTCAATTTTTGGTTTTGAGGCGTTAATATGGAAAAAATATTCTGGTGCGACAAATTAGTTGACGAAATTCTTGAAAGAGAAGAAAAACTGAAAGAAAAGTCGAGTAAATTTATTACGGAGAGCGGTTTAGGTGCTTCTGGGATACCTCATATAGGATCTGCCGGAGACGGAATACGAGCATACATGATCGCACTCGCTTTAGAAGATGCTGGACTGAAAAGTACGTACATAGCATTTGCAGACGATAGAGACGGGCTGAGAAAAGTCCCCATGGGATTCCCCGATTCGCTTGAAGAATACATAGGTATGCCGGTATCTCATATCCCTGACCTCGAAGGATGTCATGACAGCTATGGAGAACACATGTCATCTCTTCTCATCGATGCGCTGAAAGAAATAGGAATTGAGTTTGAATCTGTATCTTCGGATAAGGTGTATAAATCCGGGAAACTGGACAGAGAGATAAAAGAGATACTCACAAACGGAAAGAAAGCCGGAGAGTTGATAAAAGAGTACACGCTTCAGGATAAGTATCTCCATCAACTTCCTTATTATGCCATATGCGAGGAATGCGGGAAAATTTATACCACAAGAGTTACCGATTTTCATGATAACAAAGTTCATTATCTCTGCGACGAAGAATTCATTGGAAAAAATTCCAATACGGGAAAAGAAATAGTAATTAAAGGATGCGGCTATGAAGGGGAAATATCTATACGAGATGGAAAGTTGCAGTGGAAAGTAGAGTTTGCAGCACGATGGAAAGCTTTAAAAGTAAATTTTGAAGCTTTTGGGAAAGATATTCTGGATTCGATCAATGTAAACGATGCCATATGTAGAGAAATTCTCCATTTCGAACCTCCTGTTCATGCATTGTACGAATTATTTGTTGAAAGGGGTGGTCAGCGGATATCCAAAAGCAAGGGCAATGTCTTCACGCCCCAGGTATGGCTCGAGTACGGAACGTCAGAATCCATGAGACTTTTGATGCTGAAAAGATTAAACTACACGCGTGTGGTGGATCTTTTTGAGATTCCGAAACTCATGGAAGAAGTTGACCATCTTGCGAAGGTGTATTTTGGAGAACTGGAGATAAGTAATGAGAAAGAAGAAAAGCATCTGAAAAGACTTTACGAGTACGTGAGTTTACTGAAACCTCCAGAGGATATCCCTTTCACCCTATCATATCATACCCTCGTCGACATCTGTAGTGTGCTACCAAAGGGAATGGAAAAGAGATACGAGCTGATCAAGAATATCCTTCTGAGAACAAAACTTCTCCCGAAAGAATTTGACGAATCTGAGCTTAAAAAGAGGATAGAGTATGCTACAAACTTTGTGAAAGACGTGGGTGGAACAAAGAGAGAGAAAATAAAACTAAACAGTTTAGAAAAAAAAGCTTTGGAAACTTTTAAAGAAGAACTGAGAGAAGAGATGGATGCAGAAGAAATTCAGAGTTTAATATTTGAAACTGCGAAAAGAAATGAAGTAAAACCGAGAGACTTCTTCAAAACAATATATAGGGTGATCTTAGGTGTGGATCAGGGGCCGAGAGCCGGATCGTTGATCAAAATAATAGGCGTAAAAAGAGTGAAAGAAATAATCTCGGAGTATATGCATAGTTGAATAATTCTGCCATAAAATATAGAACGCTGCTCTAGATTATTCTTTTCACATTTTTGGAAGCACGATTTCAAAAATAGTTCCTTTTCCTTCTTCGGATTTCACTGAAATACTGCCACCGTGTGCTTCTACGATTTTCTTCACGATGGCAAGACCAAATCCCGTACCTGTCTTAGAGTACCATATGTCAAAGATCTTGTCGATATCTTCTTTGGGAATTCCTCTGCCGTTATCCTTTACACAGATAACGTAGCTATTTTTTTTCTTTTCTGAGGATATCTCTATTCTATCAGCTCCTCCATGTTTTATTGCATTGTCGATTAGATTATTGAATACTTCTCTCAATCGTCGTGGATCGCCTGTAATAGTCGGCAGATATTCCGGGTGTATCTCGATGCTGTACATTTTTCCTATTTCATCGACCACTGTATTAAGATCTACTTCCTTAGGCTCTCCTATTGCCCTACCAGCATCGGCGAGCTCAAGCTGCCGTGTAACAAACTCATTCATCTTTTTTGTTACATCAATTATTTTCTGAGTATTCTCTTTCGCACCTTCTTTCTTGAGGAGTAAGAACCTAGCGTAGCTCTGGATAATAGTTATATAGTTCTTCAGATTGTGTGATACAGTATATGTGAACGCTGAGAGTTCCTCTTTCTGTTTTTTGAGGAGTTCTTCTGATTTCTTTCGCTCGGTGATGTCTCTCGCAACACTCTGAATGTGCAATGGTTTGTCTTCAGCATCGTAGACCATCGCGACGTTAAGCTCAACAGGAAATATTGTTCCATCCTTTTTCCGGAAGAAACGTTGGTATATTGGCACTATTTCACCAGCCATCAACATTTTATATACACGTTGGCTGTCTGGATATTCTCCTGGCGCAACAACTTCTTTCACCGACATATCAATCAACTCTCCAATCTCATATCCCAACATGTCAGCAGCTTGCTGATTCACCTCGATATGTTTTTGATCAAGACTGATAATAAACACAGCATCATTAGTACGCTCAAGAAGTGCTCGATATCGCTGTTCTCTTTCTCGTAACGATTCTTCCATCCGTTTACGCTCCGTGATGTCTGTGAGCGTCCCTTCATAATACAACGCCCTGCCCTGCTCATCGCGGACGGCACGAGCATTTTCGAGCACTATGGCCTGACGTCCATCCTTGCGTTTCAGAGCGAGTTCAGCGTTTCGAAGCTCGCCTTCCTCCTCTAATTTTCGAGCCAAAATCTTTCTCTCCTCCGGATCTGCATACAAATCATATGCAATGTCAATGGCACGAAGATCTGCCTCTGAATCGTAACCGAGCATCCGCACAAGTGCTGGATTGGCAGAGATTATTTTACCATCTGGAGTGCTCTGGTACATTCCATCGAGAACATTTTCAAAGAGTCCTCGAAATTTGGCTTCGGAGAACCGTATTTCTTTTTCAGAGTAAATTCTTTTTAGTGCTTCGGTAGCGTGAGACATCAAAAGTTCTCCCAGTTCGAGATCCTCTCGTGTAAAGGCGTTAAGTTTGTCTGAAATTGTAACAAATGCCCCAATGCTCCAAACGGGAATACTTACACACGATTGAAACCTATTTTCAGATGGTTTTGCATCTTTATCCTTTCGTATATCGTCTATCAGATAAGATTTACCAGTTCTATACGTTCTTCCGATAATACCTTCATTAATTGACATGTATCGATCTTCTGGTATTTCATCGTACGACGTTGCTCTAGTCTCCAGTCGATCACCATCTACAATGTTCACGCTACAAGCAGTGAACTTGAGAATTCCTTTCGCTGCATCTATAATCAATTGATACACCTCTTCCTCAGAACTGCAAGTTTCCATCTGTGCTGCTACTTTGTGGAGCTGTTCAATTTTGTTCTTGCTCTCTCGCAGTGCTTTCTCAGCTTTCTTGCGCTCAGTAATGTCCAAAAGCTGAGCCACTGTTTTCATCTTTCCTTTCGAATCTTTAATAACAGTAGAACTGAGCTCTACTCGTCTCTTTTCGCCATCTTTCCGTATAATGTTAAATTCGTATTGGATAGGAACCTCTTCTCCCCTCTGCCTGCGGATATAACGATCTGTTATGAGATCTCTACTCTTATCATCAAGAAACTCTCGGAAATCATGACTGATGAGCTCTTCGTGAGAGTAACCTGAGATTTGACATAATACATCGTTCAAATAGATAAATTTATAATTTTCATCTAAAATAAGAATTCCACTGTGAGAATTTTCTACTATGGAACGGAATTTTTCCTCTGACTCTTTCAATGCTTCCTCCATTTCTTTGCGCTCGGTGATGTCTCTTACAATTGTTTGAATACCCACAACGTTATCGTCCTCTTCTATCACACTAAAACGAACCTCACCCAAACGAGCAGTTCCATCTTTATGGTACCACATAATCTCAAATGGCTCAAATATTTTTCCTGCAATAGTAGAAACGAATAATTCTATGTATTTGGGAATGTCCTTCTCTCGTAAAAATCCTAGTTTTGAAAAGTGTTTGCCAATTATCTCATCTTTAGAGAAGTCTGAGAGGTTTGCTGCAGCAGTGTTGCATGATGTAATCATACCTTTCATATCTAAAGTTATTATAGCATCAGGAGCCAGTTCAATCGAATCCCGATATCTCTCTTCGCTCTCCTGCAACGCTTCCTCTGCCTCTCTACGTTCAATAATTTTTCCTAATCGGCTTGCAATAGCATTGAGTAGGCTTCTCTCCTCCTTCAGGAAAGGTCCCTCATCCATTTCAGGCCTTTCTTCGAGATAACAGACTTTCAACGTACCAATTGGTTTGCCGTGCACAACGATATCGGTATCTTGCGTCCATGCTGTTTCTCTGAAGTTTTCCGTTTTGAATCCTTGTCCTTTAGCGATTATCCTCGCACAGGTGATTTCCGGATACTGCCAGGCAGGGGGAATGAGATTAACTGCCCACTGGAATATCTCCTCCAGTGAAGTGCCTGGCTTTTCAACAAGATAAGAAATGTTATAGAAACAGTTTAGTTCTTTTATACGATCCCGCAACACTTCCTCCATCCGTTTACGCTCGGTGATGTCTGTAAGTGTCCCCTCATAATACAACGCCTTGCCCTGTTCATCGTGGACGGCGCGGGCATTTTCGAGTACGATGACCTGACGTCCATCCTTGCGTTTCAGAGCGAGTTCAGCGTTTCGGAGTTCGCCTTTCTTCTCCAATTTTCGAGCCAAAATTCTTCTCTCCTCCGGATCTGCATACAAATC
>JAGLWR010000077.1 GCA_023133315.1 Methanomicrobia archaeon
TACTGAAATATTTGGTTCCAAAACCCCCGTGGGCCTTACTAGTTGTTCCACCACCCGTGATGTTTTGTACTCATACTCTCCAGGTGTGGCGGACATGAAGTCAACTTTTTTCATATATTTTTTGAACTCTTCCCATTTTAACGGCCTATTTTCAAAGCAGCTTGATAACCTAAATCCATAACGAATCAATGTACTTTTTCTCGTTCTATCTGCTTTGTACATACCTTTTATCTGTGGGATCGTTATATGGGACTCATCTATAACCAACAAAAAATCTTTTGGAAAATGATCTAAAAAGCTGTACGGTTTTTCTCCAGGAGATCTATCTTCAAGATATATTGAGTAATTTTCTATCCCCTTACAGTAACCTGTTGCTTTTAACATCTCTATATCATAGGTTACTCTTTCTTTGAGTCTCTGAGCTTCAATAAGTCTATTCTGTCCATTCAACTCTTTTAATCTTCTATCAAGATCTTCTTCTATCTTTTCCACAGCGTTCTTTGCCTTCTCTTTCCTGACCACATAATGTTTTGCAGGGTATATCATGATAAAATCTCTTGGAAATCCTTTTCTGGTAACAGGATTCAGAACAGAGATCTTCTCTACTTCGTCATCAAAAAACTCTATTCTATAAATCCTGTCGAAATAAACCGGAAATATCTCTAAAATCTCACCTCTCGCTCTAAACGTTCCGGGTAAAGGAGAAAAATCATTTCTACTGTATTGAATCTCCACCAGTTTATTTAGAATTTCTTTCCTATCATAATTCTTGCCCTTTTCTATATATATCCCCATGTCTTTGAAGTTAGATGGTTTTCCTATGTTGTATAAGCAGGAGACACTTGCGACAACTATAGTGTCTCTTCTTTCCTGTAGAGATGCAATGGCCTTTACTTTTAATAGCTCTAAAGCTTCGTTCAATTCAAACTTTTTCTCCAGGAAAAGATCTTTCTTGGGAATATATGCTTCGGGCCTGAAATAATCGTAGAAAGAAACAAAGTATTCCACACTATTCTCCGGAAAAAGTTCTTTGAATTCCAGATAGAGTTGAGCAGCCAAGATTTTATTTGGGGATACTACCAGTGTGGGCAGATTTGCCTTTTCGATGACGTTGGCAATTGTAAAAGTTTTTCCGGACCCTGTAACTCCTAAAAGTGTCTGATATTTATATCTACTCAATCCTTCAGATAACTTCTCTATGGCCTGTTTCTGATCGCCCTTGGGCCTCAGATCCGTACGAAGGTGAAACATCACAGTATATCTCTTTTCGGAGATAAAAAGGTAATCCTTGATTTCCTGTCACAAATTCGTTATTGCTCTACTTCCAACAATGCTTTATCCAAGAGTTCAATGAGCTGTTCACCAGTTTTATATCCTACTATTCTATATAGGGGTTTCGCATCGCTGTCCAGGATCAGTATGGTAGGAAGTGCTCCTTGAACGTATTTGTGGTAATTCGCCACATAAATCTCTTTGTTAGTTTCTATATCAAGATCAAAAAATACAGGCACAAAATTTTCATTTACGAGTTTTATGACTTCTTCTTCTTTGTACGTCGTATCTTCCAATCTTTGGCACCAGACACAGTTATCCGCATTGAAATCTATTAAAATAAGTTTGTTTCCATTCTTTGCTATTTCTTTCGCCTGTTCTACATCGTATACCCATGTGATTGAGGTTTCTTCCTTAGGTGTCTCTGTTATCACAGGTGTTTCTGTTGGTTCAGGCGTTTTGATAGTATCCTCTTCACTTATACATCCCAACAAAACACTGAAAATTAAAATTAGAACTATTTTTCTCATATTACCACTCCATTATTCTCCCTTTAACGAGTTCTGACCATGTTTCTACATCTTTTAATAAATTCTCCTTTATCTTTTCTTTCGATATTGGATAGTATACAAAATTGTATCCTCTCCTTAGGTTAATAGCCTTTCTCATTATTAATCCTCTGTTAATGAGTTGGCTGAGTGTTTTCTGGACAGATGTCCTGTGTTTACCAAGAGACTCTGATATATCAACTACCCTTGAGTTAGGATTCTTAAGAAGAAAAAGAAGTACCTTTCCTTCCAGTTCATTTAAGCCTAAAAGACAAAGAATAAGTTCATTTTTATTTAGGGAGTCCAGCTGCATTTTTGAGCATAGATTCTCGCTTAAAAAGAACCTCATCCCATCACTTGTTTTAATTTCTCTTCCAAAACGTGCTTGGGAACTGCACCGACAACTTTATCGGCTAACTGTCCATCTCTGAAGAACAATACTGTGGGAATGCTCATGATCCCAAATTTTGATGCAACTCCTCTATTCCCATCCACATCAAGTTTTCCTACAGATACCCTATCTCCATACTCTTCAGCTATCTTTTCAATTGAAGGAGCTATTATTCTGCACGGCATACACCATGCAGCCCAGCAGTCTATCACTGCATATTTTTTTCTTGTTATAAAATCGTTAAAACTATTCTCTGTAATTTCTACAGGTTTTTTTGAATTTTTCATCATCTTTTCCAGTTTTTCCTTTTTTATTTTTTCAATCTCATCCATCGTATCACCTCTTGTTTTTAGAAATTACTATTTAAAAACTTTTGTTAAATATGTTCAACACCTTTGCACAGATATTAAAAAACTTATTTAAATGGAATATATAAGATATGATTGATGATTTTTTCTAGAAGATCGGAATTCTCCATTTGCGTGAGCTTTTCGTTCTTCTCAAATAATTTTTGTTTCATTATTAACAAATTGGGTAATAAAGTTATTTTTATCTCTCCAGTTAATATCTTTTAAAAAAAAACAACAGAAGTGCTCATATGGCTAGAAAACATGAAAAGGCGACAAAGGAAATATTGGAGGATATCCTCGAAAAGAAAGATCTTCCAGAGATTTTGAATAAAGTAACTTCTACAGTCGGAACCCTTTTCGGGTATAGAAGAGTTGCTCTCACACTCTGGGATGAAAATTTTGATGTTCGATATGCTACTTTCTACGGTCTTGAAGAAGAAGAAATAAAAACTTTGAAAGGAAGAATAATGTCCAGGGAGGAAAGGAAACTCGTACTGAATGAAAAGTACAGAATAAGCAATTCATATTTTATACCGGAAGAAGACAACCCCATGATAAAGAAAGCTCTTCCTGGAGATTCTATCGGAGAATGGAAATCTCTTGACGCTTTAATAGTCCCTCTAAGAGTTAAAGGGAAGGTTATAGGGATGATCTCCATAGATGAACCGATCTCTGGAAAAAGACCTACAGAAGAAAGTTTAAAGAATATCGAGATTTTTGCCGATCAAGCTTCTCTGGCAATAGAAAATGAAAAAATGATAAAAAGAGAAATAAGATTTGCCCAGAAACTTAAAATTCTTAATAACATAAGCAGAGAGCTCTCCAAACTTGCAGATTTAGAGAATCTCTTTCACAGAATCCCAGAATTAATCAAAGAAACATATGATCTTCCTTTTGTCGGACTGGGTATTTTTGACGGGAAAAATATTATCTTTAAACATTACTCAACTCAGTTTAAAAAGATCAATAAAACCCTTATTTCAAAACTTAAGAGGGGTCTTATTGGCTGGGCTGCTTACAATAAAAAAACTTTGTGCGTTAAAGATGTTTCGAAAGATCCCAGATATCGCAGATATTTCGAAGAAACAAAATCCGAGTTGGTAATACCTATACTGAGCGAAGGAAATTTATTGGGAGTTCTGGATTTCCAGAGTAACGAGATAAATTATTTTTCTCCCGAGGATATTTTAGTTCTTGAAAGTTTAACGGATCAGATCGCCATAACTCTAAGAAACTCACAACTTTTCGAAAAGATAAAAAATGAGAAAAAAATGCAAGAGTTTTTTGTTTCCGTAGTTTCTCATGATTTAAAGACGCCTCTTCAGGTTATATTGGGATACGCCGATCTGTTAAAAAATGATAAATATGCCAGGATTATACAAGAAAATGTGAAAAAAATCAATGAAACACTGGATAAAGCAAGTTTATACTCAAAATTGGAAGCAGGGTACAAAGAAAATCCAGAGATGAGGAATATAAAACTGATAATAGAAGATCTTATAAGCAATCTTGAGAATGACCTGAATAAAAGAAATATTAAAGTTATTCTGGATCTTGAGGAGCTTCGTATCGAATCTTTCAGTGTCTTGGAGGACATTTTTCAGAATTTAATAGAAAATGCCATAAAATTCGCACCTGAAGACAGCAAAATTGAGATTTACTCTGAGAATTATGAGAGATATATTGTTATTAGTGTAAAAAATTACGGTCAAAAGATCCCCGATGGGAAAAAAGAAGAAGTATTTGAACGATTTAAAAAGCTGGACCTCAGAACGAAAGGAACGGGTCTCGGACTTGCAATTGTAAAAGAGGCGGTAGCTTTACATAATGGGGAAGTGTGGATAGAGGACTCACCTGATGGAGGAACTGTTTTTAAAGTGAAATTGCCAAAGGGGAACTTTAGTTAATTATTTAAATAATGGAGAGTACGATCTTTATGGACAAAACACTTGAGAGGAAGGATTGATATGAAGAAAAAACTTATTTCTGTGATATCCCTTATCTTGTTTTTACTCTCACCGATAGGATATTCACAGATTTGGATATATGGAACATTTGAACAGAGATTGATACTCGTTGCCAACGATATTGACTATGAATTGAATAAAGAGACCTTTAACATAATATGTGCAGAGAATGATTGGGAACTTTTGAGAGTTACTGCAGACCAATTCCAAATCTATAAAGATGAAAGTTTTATAGTAATTTTAGGTGGTGTTGAAGCGTATGATGGAATTGGAGAGATTGTAGATGATGTTTTAACTGATCCGCAAGGTATAAAAACACATTCAAGTTTTCATCGCTTTTTAGTGGAGAATTATTGGATAAGATTTCAAGAAGTGGTAATACTGGCAGGAGAGGACAGAGAACACACAAAAGAGGCTGTGGAGACTTTTAAAGATAAATTTCTTGAGTGTTATGAGGAAGGAATAAAAAAAGCATTTACAAGAGACTTTCTCAGCATGTATGAAAAGGATCTCTCGAAATTTAAACAATATGAGAGTTGTGTCATGCACACTACCTCACATGTATGTATTCCTTGGTGGGATATAGAAAACTTATATGCTTTTTTAGAGAGTTTAGAAGCGGATTATGAGGACTTACAGTACATTCTAGAATATAAAATAGAGTTATCCGAAGAATGTGAGAAATATATCTCAGACACAGTAGACTATGTTTTGAATATCGCCAGAGATTATATATATTCTGGGGAATTGGATGAATTAAACGAAGATCATCGCCTTCTATGGCGTTTAAATAAGGATGTTTGGAGTGTAATGGCAAAAGTATTGGGGAAAATCCAGATAATAAAGAGATGATATTCCTTTCAGTTTATAAAGTTATTGTGATGGGGAGATAATTGTCATTTTTATAGTTATACGGAACCCTAGACAGAACCGAAAGTTATATAAAGTTTCTAAGAATTAAATAGATTAGCATGAAGATAATAAGGAGGTAAAGAAATGAATGAAAACGAAGAAATGAAACAATTTGAGGAGTATGAAAGAGATGCAGATTGGTTTCAAGAGCACTTCGATGAACTTGCAGAGAAATATGTAGGATGCGTATTGGCAGTCAAGAATAGAAAGATATTGGCCACAAATGAAGATATTGATGTTCTTATAAGGGAACTCAGAACAAAAGGTGAAAATCCAGCAGTACTTTTTATTGGATCTATTTTACCGGGTGACGAAATTATTATTCTTTGATTTTTATGAAGATTCCTCTGCGTGTAGGAAAAATAACTGAAAAACAGAAAGCTCCATATCCTATTCTCACTATAAGAATTAGAAAAGAACATGTACGACCCCCTATTTTTGGTCAAATATACGCATTGATTGATACAGGTTCCACAGCTACACATATTTCTTATAAGGATATGAAAACACTAGGGATTCAAATAAAAAGACTACCAAAGGGTATAGGGAGACCAATTATCATAGGGGGGGTGTAAATTTGAAGGAAAAGTACTGAAGAATATCTCGTTGGTGTTCACTACAGAAAACAAGGCCCCCCATATTATGAAG
>JAGLWR010000078.1 GCA_023133315.1 Methanomicrobia archaeon
ATCTATTCTTTTGAGCATTTTATCACCTTCAGAAATATCTTTTTATGTCTATGTACGTCTTTCTGTAAAGTTCACTTTTTCTCGTTTTTTCAATGAAATCTTTTGTTCTCAGATATTTGTCTTTTTTGTATTCCCACCCAGGGTTTCTTTTCTGCCATTCGTCCCAAGTGAAACTGAACTGTGCCTGAACTTTATCCCTGTAGAGTTCTGGAATAACATTGAAAGCACAGAAGGGGACGATTCTGCCATCTGGCATAGCGTAGTGGATGACACATCTTTTAACTCGTTCTATGTCATAGTTATAATCATCCATAAAATGCATCATTCCTAAAAATAACGTCTTTGAGTGGAACTGTCCCATTGCTTCATAGTTACCTTTCAAGAAAGCATTTTTTATAAGACTTAAAACGTTTAATCCCTCTGGCGCATATTTTTCATCATAGAATCTTTTGAATCTTAAGATCATCTGTGCGCCTACTTTCGTTTTTGCAAGTTTTCCAACTTTCTGTTTTTTCTCTAATTCACTAGCTTTCTCATTGAGAAACTCAACAAATCCTTCTACATCTATAAATCTTGGAATGGGAATCACTTTATCACCCTCGAGGAAAACATAAGTAGCGGCACCACAGACGAAATGAGACGTCATATAGTATTTTCTCCTCGCGAAAGCCTCAAGGAACCTTGTGATATGTCCGGCTGTAGGTATTGGGTACCAATCTTCCATCGCTATAGCTCCTTGAGTCTGTTCTTCTATCTTTTTCATGGCACCTGCACCTGTTATCCTGAGTCTTTTTCTTTCTTTTTTTGGCGTTCTTCCCACCAGAGAAATTGGCTGGATATTAACACTTCTTATAATGTCTATATGATTTAAACCAAAGTTTATCATGTCGCCCATCTCATGATCGTTCACATTTCTCATGAGTGTGGGAACCAAAACTATACCCGGCCCTCTCGATTCTCTCACGTTTTTGAGAATTAGCGGTACCTCCCAATGGTTTTTCCAGTTTGTTTGGGGAGTCATCCC
This sequence comes from Methanomicrobia archaeon, assembly GCA_023133315.1. Lineage (GTDB taxonomy): Archaea > Methanobacteriota_B > Thermococci > Methanofastidiosales > B48-G16 > B48-G16. The sequence continues at coordinate 1,025 of JAGLWR010000078.1, forward strand.
ATCATAACTGAGATACATCGTATTTACTCCCTCTTTTTTTACTTCTTTCACAAGTTCTGGTTCAAATGCAAGTCTTATGCCATCGGTATTCAACTGTACGTGGGCGTATCCTTCCTCCTTACATAATTTTATTATGTCTACAAGATCATCTCTAAGAGTTGGTTCTCCGCCTGTTAACTGTATGGCATCAGCTCCAATATCTTTCTCTTTCTTTCCATTCCTCAACATCATTCTTATCTGTTCTAATGAGGGCTCGTATATCGGCTGATTTTCCTTTGCATAAAAAAAGCAGTACCAGCAGTTTAAATTGCATCTGTTTGTCAGAGCTATATTCAAAAGAGAAGTGTGACTTCTATGTCTTGAACAGAGCCCACAATCCAAAGGGCAGTTAATACCTGTGTTTTCAACGTTATAACTTTTTAACTTCCAGTCATATCTTAATTTTTTAAATCTGCGATACGTTGCCACATCCTCATAATATAAGGATGTTATGATTCCTTCAGAACATTTTTTTGTTATCCATACCTCATTATCTTTTTCCCATAATACTGCAGGTACTATCTCTCTCGTTTCGGGGCATATGGAATAAGTTTTATGTGGTAATTCACCCCCATATAACTTTCCTGATTTTTCAATGAGCTTATTAAATTCCTTCTCACTTATTTCAGGTAACTCTATGAGTTCTTTTATTTTTTTTGCTAATTCCATGGACTCCTTTTCTCCACTCGGAACTTCGCCTGTATCTTTACTCGTAGCTATCACCTTTATACAAATTATCCTCTGCTATATAAAAGTTTTTCTTAACTGATATGAGAATCATTTGTAACTCCTCAGAAAATCAATAGATAATTTCATATTCTAAAACTCTGCCAGTATTTGAATAGAAAACTAACGTTTCTTGTGTATACGGAAATGCTAATATGCCGTGATATCTCCCAAACTTCGAAAAAAAGTAGAGATCGGCTTCAGAAGGGGACGAATTGGGAACGGGATGAGAATGTACCGTTCCTTTTATGTCCCGATCGAGTGGAAGTGAATGCCAGTCGATTATAGACCCCGTTTTACCAAAAAAGGAGAGAGGAGAAAGGATCACTTCCGTTATTACTCCCTTTTTTTCTCTCAAAAATGAAGCAAATTCATCTGGATGCATATTTTTTGCTGCCGTACACAGAAATTCTATGAGCTCTTTGTCTATTTTTAACATTCGATCAACCTGTATTTTCCCGATCCGAGACCTATTTTTTCCGCGTATGTAATGAAAACATTGTAATTTATGGAAGTGAATCTTAAATTTTCTTCTCCTACTAAATCTATACTTGCTTTTTCCAGCGCTATCGGATCATTTGAAGCAGCTATCCCTATATCCTTTACAACAGAGTGATCGCTCCAGGGTGCACAGTCACAGTGGGGCGTTATGTCCATTAAGAAACTGAAAAAGGCAGATTTCTTGTCTTTTAAAACTCCGTAAGCATACTCATCTATTTTCTCAATAAGATCTTCATTTGTTTGGTTACTTCTTGTACGCATCGCATTCTGGGGACAGAGGGCAATACACTCCCCGCATCCTATGCAGAGACTGTAATCTATAACCGCTCTATTTTCGATTGTTATGGCACTCACAGGGCAGTTAGCTGCGCAGATGCCACATGCTATACAACTTTTATTTGCAGACGGTTTTATGTTTGCATGCATCTGCTGTTTTCCGGCCCTGTCTCCGCATCCCATTCCTATATTCTTCAAAGTTCCACCTATCCCTGTCATGACGTGGCCTTTAAAATGACTCAGTCCTATTAACACATCACTTTCCGCAATTGCAGCAGCAATTCTTATTTTTTTGAAATGGTTCAGATCCACCTCGATCTCTTTTTTATCGTTTCCTTTTAGACCGTCTGCAATAATGACGGGACATCCCACGACCTCGGGCACGAAACCATTTCTCATCGCACAGTTCAAATGATCTACAGCATTTGACCTCATCCCGTGATAAAGTGTGTTCGAATCTGTTAAGAAAGGTTTACCACCGTACTCTTTGATCTTATCCACCACCGTTCTCACGTACACAGGTCTCAGGAAGGAAGTATTTCCGAGCTCTCCAAAATGTATCTTTAAAGCCACCATGTCTCCTTTATCCACCTTTTCCTCCAGTTTCAGAAGATCGCAGAGCTTGGAAAGTTTATTGAGCATATTCTCTTTTTCGGAGCTCGCTCTAAATCGTGCCAGATAGACATTCATAGTTAGATTTCTGTACAGGGAAATAAAAGAATTGTGGTTGGGAGTTAACGATGTAAATAATGGGCTGTATCACGCAGACCACAAATTTAATAAATTATTTTCATATCACTTACTTATGGAATCCATTAAACCAGCTCCCATTAAGCCAACAATCTCTTTCGATATATACGACAAAATTGATATCCGCGTCGGGACCATAGAACGCGTGGAAGACATACCAAGATCAAATAAGTTAGTCAGATTCACCGTTGATTTCGGTGATCACAAAAGAAAGATACTGGCGGGCATAAAACAAGAACGAGAAAATCCTAAAGAAGTCGAAGGAAAACAGGCATTATTTGTCGTCAATCTCGAACCTAAAAAAATGATGGGTGAGGTATCCGAGGGAATGCTATTTGATATCGGATACCCTGACAACATCATGCCCGTCTTGGCTGTCCCAGAAAAGCCAGTTCCCAATGGAACGAGATTGGGATGAGTTTAAATAGGTTTTCAGGTGCATAAAATATAAAAACTCTCAAGAGAATCTATAAGAACAGAGGAGAATGTATATGAAACAAGAAACAATAGATCTATTTTTCAGCACAAAAACGCTACAGATTTTCCTTAAGATGGATGAAGAGGATTATGCAGCAAATATACGTCATAAAGTAGGTTGTATGTATAGTTATACAACAGCAAAGATGAGAACCTTTGAAAAGTTAGGACTGGTGACGTCTGAAAGAAAGGGAAGAGTTGTGTGGTATAGATTAACTGATAGTGGTAAAGTTCTCAAACAGAAGTTGAAAGATCTGATTGAAGGATAGATACCTTATTCAAACATCGAAGATTTCTCTTCTTTAAAAAGAAGGAGTTCCTTCCCTTTCTAATCTTTCTAGCAAAGGTTGGGATAAAGATAGGGGGGTGAAGAGAGGAGGGCGAAAAGTAATGGATCCCAAAAATCCCTTTTATACTCACAAAAATGACCTATCAATAAACGGGCGTTTTTTTGATAGACTCCTCCTTAAGCTCATTAACTTAATACTGGAAAGGAGTTGAATAAATCTCTTCCCCCTACATCTGCATCGTGAATAATATTTAAAAACTAACAAAGCAACTCCTGTGTATGACTCTAAATAACCAAGACTTCTACAATGTTGTTGGAAAAAGACGTAGTGTAAGAGATTTTCAGGAAAAGCCGGTTGAATGGGAGAAGCTTCGCCGTATCCTTACTGCAGGACTCAAGGCGCCCTCCCACAACCACATGCGTGAATGGCACTTTATTTTCCTTCGGGATCCAGCAAAGATGCGTGCCGTTATAGAGCTCAGCGATGCATTCAGCCGGGCACCTGACCGGAAATTCCTCGACGAGACCTTGAAAAAGATTACAGACCCTTATCAGCGAGAGGTCTATGCTTATTCAATCCCTCTACAAGAAAGAATGATATTAACAGCACCCGAGCTTCTCATTGTCTGCTTCCGTATGGTGAAACCTCTTTCTGTGTGCAAGACCCTCTTCAACTTGAATAACTTTGCCTCCGCCTGGTTGGTTGTGGAGAATATACTCCTTGCCATGACAGCCGAGGGTCTTTATGGTGTGACAATGGTTCCTTTTAAAACGACTGAACTGAAAAGGCTCCTTGACATACCTGATGAATACGAGATCGCAACCTTCATACCAATGGGCTACCCGAAGAAAGAACCTACTCCTAGGCAAATCAAGGTAAATCTTGACGAGCGGATTCATATCGACAAATGGTAGATCATCGCCAATATTTTGAGAATCACTTACCAAAAGACTTTTATGTGTGCCACTGTGGAATAAAAGTTTATTCTATCGCTAACCTACCGCTGTCTTGAAATAATATAATTATAATAATCCAGAGAAAAACAAAAAAATATAAATAAGAAAGCAATATAAATAGTGAGAAAAATGTCAATGAAAAACAAAGAAAACTCAAACGAAATTAGGGGCCTTTATTATGCTATAAAGGATTTTAAAGAAGAACTAGAAAAAGAATATGAAGAGACGACAACCAAATATGTCGATCGCCATCATGTAAGCACATATCTTTATTTGAAAGAAAAATATTCTGAATTGACTAATGGTTATACTATTCCTAGATTACAAAGTGTCATAACTTATAAAGAAATAATTCAAAAATTGGTATTGATGTCCTCACAACTACGTGCAAAAATGGAAGATCCAGAGAAAGAAATATCAAATTTGAAGAAGGAAAATGAAAGTCTAGTAAAAGAAAATAAAAAACTTGTAAAAATTCTGGAAAATGTTGCACAAACGGAAGATTTTAAAGTAACAAAAGAAGAAATCGATAGTTTTCCAGATGAAATATCAGAATTGGTACTAGAAGCAATTAGTTCTTATAAAAATGCTTGTTATGTAGGTTGTTGTATGCTTTGTGGGAAAATCTTTGAGTTTTTAGTAATAAGAGCTTGTAAAAATCTTGAAGAAGTATGTAGTAGTCTCAGTAAAGGTGTAGAAATTTTATCAGGAGCTGGAAAATTGAAAGGTGAACCCTACAAAAATGCTCTAGAAATAGCTAAATTTTATCGTCACAAAGCAGTCCACTCTCCAAACGAAAAATTCGACAAAAATAAGGCAAAATACATACTTTCTCAGTTAATATTTTTAAATAAAGAGGTATTCTCAAAAATATAATTGTTTTTAGTTCTTTCTTAATAGGTTTCTTTGAATACCCCATTTTATCTTTCTAGAAATTTGTTTAGATCTATCTGTTTTTGTATTTTCAATTCTTTTAAGATTTTATTTCTCAACTCTTCATACTCTTTGCTTTGTAAAAATTCTTTTATGTAGTCTTCCA